>JADDPV010000212.1 GCA_016781705.1 Rubrobacter sp. | reverse complement strand
TTAAGTCCCCTGCCTCTGCCGATTGGGCTACGCCCCCGAATGATGACCTGTCGGGAGTATAGCAACTACCCCGTTCGTCCCGGTGACGTTGGTTCGGGGCATCCGGCGCACTCGGGGCAGCGGGTGCGATCCGCGTAAGGCAGGCTTTCGAGGCGCTCGAGGGTCCACTCGGCGACGGAGTTTGGGATGGCGCCGGCGAGGTGAAGGGCGAGGAAGGCGTGCAGGCACTTGACGCGCCCGCCACCATCCCCCGCGGGACCGCCCCTTATGCCGGCTACCCGGAAGCCGTAGCGCCGCAGGTGCTCGGCGTGGACCTCCTCCACCGCTTTCGCGCCGACCTCCTCCCGAACCTGGCGGACGCCGCCCACCGCCTCGACGCGGGAGACGGCCGCTGCCAGGCTCGGACAAGTCACCCAGAACGAGGTCGGCATCTCGCGGCGGGGCTCGTTCTCGATCACGCTCGGGAGCCCCCGGGGGCAACGGGCGGCGACGCGGAACGGCAGCGTGGGCTCGCGCCCCAGCTGGCGCGCCACGATCTCGCGGTCTTCGGGTCGCCCCGCTCCTTCACGGGGGTCAGGCATCGGGAGTCGCGAGCCGTATTTTCTCAATTCGCTATTCACGGCTCACTACTCCCGAACTATGTAGACTTGCTCGCCCGGTCGGACCATACCGTATCGCTCGCGGGCGACGCGCTCGATGCCTTCCGCGGTGTTCAGCTCCTCGACGCGGCGCTTCTGGGCGGCATTGTCCGCTTGGAGACTTTCGAGGTCCGCGCCCAGCTCCTGGACGCGGGCGGTGTCCGCGTCGATGTGTTGGAGGGGGGTCACGTAGGAGGCGAGGAGGAGCCCGATCAAGGCCGCGTACAGGACGACTTTGAGCGGCCTCGCAAAGCCCAACGGGGGCTACTCCTCCCCCTCACCGACCGTGTGCAGCCGCAAGGCGTTCGTCGAGCCCGGGGTGGCGCTCAACGAGCCGCCGGTGAGGATCACACGGTCGCCCTTATTCACGAGCCCGTTCTCCTCGGCGGCGAGCAGCGCGCCATCGTAGCGTTCTTCGACGGCGCCGCGCTGCTCGCCGCTCACGGCGGTCACGCCCCACACCATCGCGAGCATGCGCACCGTGGACTCCTCCGGGCTGACGGCCACGATCCTGTTGGGCGGCCGGAAACGGGCCACCCTTATGCACGAGAGCCCGCTCTGGGTCGAGGTGATGATGGCGTCGAGGGCGAGGTCTTCGGCCAGCTCGCAGGCGGCGTGCGTCAGCGCGTCGTACACGTCGCCCCGGCCCCATTCCGTCGAGGCGGTGATGTCCCGACCGTAGTTTATTGCCCCTTCGGCCGCCCTGCAGATGCGGTCCATCTCCCGCACGCTCTGCAAGGGGTAGCGCCCGATCGCCGTCTCGCCCGAGAGCATCACCGCGTCGGTCCGGTCGAAGATCGCGTTCGCCACGTCCGAGACCTCGGCCCTGGTCGGCCTTGGGTTCCTTATCATCGAGTCGAGCATCTGCGTCGCCACGATGACCGGCTTACCGAGACGCCGGCAGCGTGCCACGATGCGTTTCTGTTCTATCGGGACGCGCTCGGCGTTCAGCTCGACGGCGAGGTCGCCGCGGGCGACCATGATACCGTCGGAGGCCCTGAGGATGTTGTCTATGTCCTCTATCGCCTCGTGTTTTTCGATCTTGGAGATCACGGGCACGTTCCCGCCGAACTCCCTTATCCTCTCCTTGACCTCCCTCACCTCGTCCCCGCTCCTCACGAACGAGGTCGCGATCCAATCGGGGTTCAACTCCTGGACCCCGAAGCGCAAATCTTCGATGTCTTTGGACGTGAGACCTCTTATGGAGAGCGAGGAGTCCGGGAAGTTGAGGCCCTTGTGCGAGCTGATGGGGCCACCCACCACGACTATGCACCGGACCTCGCCGTCCTCGGCCTCCTCCACCCGCAGCTCCAGGAGACCGTCGTCTATGAGGACGCGGTCGCCCGGCTTTACGTCCTGGGCGATCTGCTGGTAGGAGGTCGCCAGCCGGCTCGCGTCGCCCAGGAAGGCGCCCGGCGCAATGGCGACCCGGTTCCCCGCGATAAGCTCCGTCTCCCCGACCACCTCGCCGGTCCTTATCTTGGGCCCCTGAATGTCCTGCATCACCGCTACGTTGCGCCCGACCTCCTTCGCCGCCTCGCGCACGGTGCGGGCGTTCCTCATGTGCCCCTCGTGCTCGCCGTGGCTGAAGTTCAGGCGCGTCACGTCCACCCCGAAGCGCACCAGCTCCCGGATCGTGTCCCGCCCCGAGGTCTCGGGGCCCAAAGTCGCGACGATCTTGGTCCGCCGCTCCGTCGCGTGTAGCTCCGCTACGTCCCGCTCCACCGCTTAAGCCTCCTTGCCGCCCCGACGCCTTGGGTTGAAGGCGGCGCGCCCCCCGTAGATCGCCGCGTCCTCGAGCGACTCCTCTATACGCAAGAGCTGGTTGTACTTGGCGACGCGCTCGCCGCGGGCGGGGGCGCCGGTCTTGATCTGGCCGGCGTTAACCGCCACCGAGAGGTCCGAGATCGTCGCGTCCTCCGTCTCCCCGCTGCGGTGGCTGATCATGGCCGTGTACCCGGACTTGCGCGCCAGATTCACCGTCTCGAACGTCTCCGCGAGCGTCCCGATCTGGTTCACCTTTATCAATATAGAGTTGGCGATCCCCTCGTCTATCCCACGCCCCAATATCTTCGGGTTGGTCACGAACAGGTCGTCTCCGACGAGCTGTATCCGATCGCCCAACTTCTCCGTGATGAGCGACCAACCCTCCCAGTCGTCCTCGGCGATGCCGTCCTCTATCGAGAGGATCGGGTACTCGTCCGCGAGCCCCACGTAGTAGTCAACCATCTCCTCGCGCGAGAGCTTCTTGCCCTCCCCCGCGAGGTTGTAAGACCCGTCCTCGTAGAACTCCGACGCCGCCGGGTCAAGGGCGAAGCCGATCTGGTCTCCCAACGCGTACCCGCTCCGCTCGACGGCCTCGGCCATCAGCGCAAGCGCCGCGCCGTTGCTCTCCAGGTTCGGCGCATACCCCCCCTCATCCCCGATGCCAACCGAGCGCCCTCGCTCCGTGAGCAGCTTCTTCAACACCGCGTACACCTCCGCGACGGCGCGCAACGCCTCCCGGAAGCTCTCGAACCCCACCGGCACGACCATGAACTCCTGGAAGTCCACGTTGTTCGCCGCGTGTACGCCCCCGTTGAGGATGTTCGCGCACGGCACCGGCAACGTACAAGCCCCCGGGCCACCAAGATACCGGAACAGCGGCAGCCCCGCCGCCTCCGCCGCCGCCTTCGCCGCGGCGAGGGAGACGCCCAGGATAGCGTTCGCCCCCAGCCGGCCCTTGTTCTCCGTCCCGTCGGCCTCGATCATCGCGAGGTCCAGGGCGCGCCCCTCGGTCACGTCCATCCCCAGAACGACCCCGGCCAGCTCCGAGTTTACGTTCTCCACGGCGTTCGAGACGCCCTTTCCGCCGTAGCGGTCCCCGTCCCCATCGCGGAGCTCGACGGCCTCGTGCTGGCCCGTCGAGGCGCCGGACGGGACGGCGGCGCGCCCCGTGAAGCCACTGACCGTCGCGAGCTCCACCTCGACCGTCGGGTTCCCCCGCGAGTCCAGAACCTCCCGCCCGCGAACCGCAACGATCTCCGTCATCAGCACCAGCCTCCCTGGGGTTACCTCGGCGTTTGCGAAAACACTTTGTTCTTACGCCATAACTCTACGCGCCAACTGGACGCGGCGCCAGCGCCCCGCCGCCCTCGCGGGACCGGCGACTCTACTGCCCTTCGCCCTCCGGCGGGGCCTCTTCGCCCCCCTCGGGCGGGGCCTCGCCCTCCGGCGCTACCGGGGCCTCGGGCGGGGCGGCTTCGGCGGGGTCGTAGCCAGGCAGGTACTTCACGTCACGCTCTTTGAGTTGGTCCTGGATCCACTTGTCGAACTCGGTGGCCTGTCGTTCATCCGAGAGCTGTTGCTCGATCTGCGGCCGCGCCTCCTCGAAGGGGGTTTCCCCGGGCGGCCGGATCTCCGTGACCTCAATGAGGTGGAACCCGAACTCGGTCTTCACCGGTCCCACGAGCTCGCCCTCCTCGGCCGAGAAGGCCGCCTCGTCGAACTCGGGAACGAACCTCCCGTTCGGGTTGCACCCCAGGTCGCCGCCATTCTCCGCGCTCCCGGGATCGTCGGAGTTCTCGCGGGCCAGCTCGGCGAAGTCGCCGCCCTCCTCGATCTGGCGCTTCACGTCTTCGGCCTTTTTCTCCGCCTCCGCCGCCGCTTCCGCCGAAGAGGCGGCGGTCTCCTCACCCGGAGCCCCGCCCGCCGCGAACAATATGTGCCTGATGCACCGCGACTCGGGCGTGGTGAAGGAGGCCTCCTTGTTTTGGTCGTAGTAGTCGCGGACCGCCTCCTCCGAGGGTCCCACGTCGCCCACAGCCTCCTCTTGCACCTTTTGCACGAGCAGGCCCGTCCGCACCTCCTCCCGGAAAGACTGCTCGGTGTAGCCGAACTGCTTTAAGGCTTCCTGGAAAGCGGTCTCGGGGTCCTGGCCCGCCGCCTCGGCCTGCTGGCCGACCTGTGCCTTCACCGCGTCCACCTCTTTCTGGACCTCCTCCTCGGAGACCCGAAGCCCGTTCTCCCGCGCGTAGGCCCGAGAGAGGTCCACGGCGAGCAGTTGCGGCACGACCTGCGCCTTCGCCGCGTCGAACTCCGGCGAGCCCGGCTCGACCTCCGGCGCCGGCATCCCCATCTGGGCCGCCGAGGCGGCGTTCGCCTTCTCGACCCCCTCCACGACCTCGCCTTCGGTGATCTCGCCACCCCTGAAGGTCACCACCTTCTTCGCCCCGGAGTCCGTCTGCGAGGTCGGCGGCGCCGGGTTGCACCCGGCGAGCAAAAGGGCAACAAGCACCGAAAAACACGCGACCAGAACCGGTGCGCGGAAAGAAAAATTGCTCAAGGCGAAGGGATCCTTACTCTGCTTGCCTGCACACAGGCCTTAGATCAAGGCCGCGCGGGAGTATAGCATCTTAGTCGGTCGGTACTGCGCCGCGGCCCGGGATCGTTCCGGAGATAGCATCGGCCTGGGAGCCCGTGGTGGCTACGAGTGTGGTCTTTTTGCGCGCGTATCCGTCACGAGCGCCCCGGCGACGCGGTTGCCTGTGGAAGGGAGATCGTTTTGGCCGGTTTGTTGGTGCGGCACTTCCGAACGTTGGCGAGGTACAACACGCTCGCCAACCGGCGTCTCTATGAGACCTGCGCGCGTCCCGGCGACGCCGAACGCAAGAAACGGCGGCCCGCCTTCTTCGGCAGCGTCCACGGGACGCTCAACCACATCATGGTCGGCGACCACATCTGGCTCGCCCGGTTCGGCGGCGAAGAGGTCCCGTCCACTCGCCTCGACGCGATCCTCTACGAGGACTTCGACGAGCTACGGCGGGCCAGGGAACGTGAAGACGAGCGCATGGAGACCTTCGCCTCCGGCCTGGATGAAGAGTTCCTCGGCCACAGGATCCGGTACGTCAACAACGAGGGGAAGCCCTACGAAGACCCCGTACACCTCCTAGTGGCGCACCTCTTCAACCACCAGACACACCACCGCGGCCAGATCCACGACATGCTCACGCAAACTGGCGTGACACCACCAGTCCTGGACCTGCACCGTATCATAAAGCCCAATCGCGACCGCTGAGCGAGCCTCGCCACGCCGGCAAACACCGGGAAGCGCCAAACGTACGCTCTCGGTCCTGGATCCGAGAGGTCTTGCCGGCCGACCTAAAGACTAACCCGCCGCCCGGCCCAGAGCCCGCAACGTTTCCTCGGCGAGCTCGAGCGGCTCGAGGGAGGACCCGCGCACCGTCACGCGCCCCTCCCGACCGCCCACCGCGCCCCCGGTCGCCTTGCGAACGAAGGCCGGCGCGGCCGACGACGAGGCGGTAACGCCCGTGACGCTCAACGCGCCAGAGCGGTAGTTCACGGCCGTAGCCCCGATCTCACGGGCGAGGAGCTTTATGCGCGAGAGCCCGATCAGGTTCAGCGCCGGCTCCGGCGGCTCCCCGAAGCGCTCGGTCAACTCCTCGGCCAGGTCGTCGAGCTCCGCCAGCGAGCGCACGCCCGAGGCCCGGCGGTACAGGTCCACCCGCTCGACCTCGTCGCGGACGTAGTCCACCGGCAGGAACGCGTCCACGGAGAGCTCTACGATCACCGGCCGCCCCTCCTCGCGTCCGACGGGCTGCCCCTTCGCCAGCGCCACCGCCTCCTCCAGGAGTTGTAGGTACATCTCGAAGCCGACCGCCGCGATGTGCCCGGACTGCTCGGAGCCCAGCAGGTTGCCGGCGCCCCGAATCTCCAGGTCCCGCATCGCGATAGCGAACCCGCTCCCCAAATCCGTAAAGTCCATCAGGGCTTCGAGGCGCTTCTGTGACTCGAGCGTCGCGCCCAGCGGCGCGAAGAGGTACGCGTAAGCCTGCTCCCTGGCACGTCCGATCCTGCCGCGCAACTGGTAGAGCTGCGCCAGCCCCATCGCGTCGGCCCTGTCCACGATGAGCGTGTTCGCCGTCGCCACGTCCAGCCCGCTCTCCACGATGGTCGTCGTCACCAGCACGTCCGCCTCCCGCGCCAGAAAAGCCCCCATCACGTCCTCGAGCGCCCTCTCGGGCATCTGCCCGTGCGCCACCACGAAGCGTGTACCAGGCACCAACTCCCGCAACCCCTCGGCGACCTCGTCTATGGTCTCGACCCGATTGTGGACGAAGAAGACCTGCCCGCCGCGGGCGACCTCCTTCTCTATCGCCCGCTTGACGAGGTTGTCGTCGTGGGGGCCGACGTGCGTGAGTATGCTCCGGCGCCCGCTCGGGGCCGTCTCGATCACGCTGATGTCCCTCAAGGAAGCCAACCCCATCTGCATCGTGCGCGGGATGGGCGTCGCCGTCAGCGTGAGCAGGTCCACGCTCGCCTCGAACTCCTTGAGGCGCTCCTTGTGGCGCACGCCGAAGCGTTGCTCCTCGTCCACGATCACGAGCCCCAAATCTTTGGGGCGCACCTCCGCCCCGAGTAAGGCGTGCGTCCCGACGAGCACGTCCACCTCCCCGGCCGCGAAGTCCCTCAGCGTCCTCTTTCTCTCGGCCGCGGTCGAGAAGCGGGAGAGACTCTCCACCTTTACGGCGAAGCGCCCCAACCTCTCGGTGAACGTCTTGTGGTGCTGCTGAACGAGGATGGTGGTCGGCGCGAGCAACATCACCTGCTTGCCGGCCAACGCCGCCTTGAACGCCGCCCTCACCGCGACCTCGGTCTTGCCAAAGCCCACGTCCCCGCAAACGAGCCGGTCCATCGGCCTCTCGCCCTGCATGTCCGCCTTGACGGCCGCGATGGCTGCGGCCTGGTCCGGGGTCTCACGGAACGGGAAGTCCTCCTCCAGCTCCCGCTCCCACTCCGAGTCCTCGGGGAAGGCGAACCCCTGGGCGCTCGCCCGCGCGGCCTGCACCCTTAGCAACTCCCCGGCCAGCGCCTTGACGCGCCCGCGCACCCGGTCGGTGACGGCGGCCCACGAGCCGCCGCCGAGCTTGTCGAGGCGCGCGCCTTCGCCGCCGACGTACTTGTGCAGCAACTCCATCTGCTCGTAGGGCACGAACAGCGTGTCGCCGCCGCGGTAGCTGACCTCCATGTAGTCGCGCGTGGCGCCCAGGACCTCCTTCGAGACGAGCCCCCCGAAGCGTCCGATACCCTGCGTCTGGTGCACCACGAGGTCGCCGCCCTTGAGGTCCGCGAAGGAGGAGACCGAGGGAGACTTCGTCCTCGTGCCCTTCGCGGGCCTGCGGCCGAAGAGCGCGTCGCGCCGGACGACCGCCACGCCGCCCTCGGGGTACGAGAAGCCCTCCTCGACCTCGCCCGGAACTGCGTACACGCCCGGCGCCAAAGTGGCGTCCGCGTGCCCCGCGTCCCGTACCGTGCGACCGATCTCGCCGAAGGCGTAGGCCGTCCGCCGCGCCTCCCCGACCGAGCCGCACGCGACGAACACGCGCAGCCCCTCGTCCAGGAGCGCCCAGAGCCTACGGCCGGCCTCCCGGATGGAGCCGGGGCGCGCAACCACCGGCGGCGCGGAGACCGACAGCGCCTCCTCGTCCACGGCCTCGCCGCCGGTCGTCACGAAGCGCAGGTCCGGCTCGAGCGACCCTTCGTCGTAGAGCTCCCCGACTACCTCGTCGTCTTCCTTGGGCAACCCTTCGCCCGGCTCCTCCGCCCACACCTCGACGCCCCGCGGCAGGAGGTCTCTGGCGGAGACGAGGCTCAAGTTCAAGAGCAGCCTGTCGAGCCCGGGCATGCGTGCCCCGCGGCGGGCCTCCTCGGCCCATTCCTCTTCGCTCCCGGTGGCCAGAGTCGCAAGGTCCCCCTCGCGGGCGGCGTAGACGGCGGCGCCCTCCAGGTCTCTGACCACCCTCTGGGTAGCGATGGAGACCGCGCGGACGCTCTCGACCTCGTCGCCCCACCACTCGACGCGCACCGGCGAGCGGCGGGTGCTCGGGAAGACGTCCACGATCCCGCCGCGCACCGCGAACTCCCCGTGACGTGACACGCGGTCCACCCGCTCGTAGCCCAAGGAGACAAGCCGCTCCAAGCAGGCGTCTAGCTCCAACTCGACGCCGCCCTCCAGTCGCACCGGCTCGTAGAGCGGCGTCCTCTCCGCGAGCGCCAGAGGACCGGCGACCACGAGCCTGGCGCCGGCGAGCGAGTGCAACGCCCGCTGACGCTCCCCGACGCGCGTCGCCGGCGGACCGAACACGTCGCCGTAAGGCACGCCACGCGAGGGCAGATGCACGACCGGCTCCCCCGTGAAGACGCGAGCGTCACGCGCATAGCGCTCGGCCTCCTCCTCGGTCGAGGCGAGGAGCAAGACCGGACGCCCGGCGGTCGCCGCCAGAAAAGCGCGCACCCTCCGGGGCGCGCGCAGGTTTTGTGCCTTAGCCCTGCTCTGCATATACCGATTCTACCGCCCCACCCTGGCTTTCATTGTGTGCCGTTCAACTGGCAACCCCTTGCGCCGGGCAGGGGAGCTCCCGCTTACGATTCGCCATGCGGTCGCCTCCAGACACCCGAGCTTGGATATGGTTCGTCAGGGGTATGCCGAGCGGGAGGTGTATCTGGTGTCGCTGACAGAGGAATTGAACCGGCGTGGAGACGGGACACTACCGGGCCTGGTGGGGGTCGAGATCCTGGCAGCGGAGGAGGGCCGCATCGGCAGCCGCCTCGCGCTGAGAGACGACCTCATGGCCCCGAATGGCTACCTGCACGCCGCCACTATCTCGCGCTCGCCGATCTTGGTGCGGCTACGGCTGCTTCGTCACCCTCCCGGATGGTGCCTCGGGCTTTAC
>JADDPV010000129.1 GCA_016781705.1 Rubrobacter sp. | reverse complement strand
ACTCGAACCTGCGACACGCGGATTATGATTCCGCTGCTCTAACCGACTGAGCTACACCGCCACGCCTTATGTAGGGGACCCGGCCGCGGCCTCGCCTCCGCGACCCGATCCCAGAGCTCCCGATCGGATTTGAACCGATGACCCCTTCCTTACCATGGAAGTGCTCTGCCACTGAGCTACGGGAGCATATTCCTTTGTACCGTGGGGGCGGGAGGATTCGAACCTCCGTAGGCTAAGCCGGCAGGTTTACAGCCTGCTCCCTTTGGCCGCTCGGGCACACCCCCGGCCGCGCCCGGAACGGTTCGTCCCGAAACGCCCAAATATGGTAGCAAACGCGCAAGAGTTTTCAACACGGCTGTAGAAGACCGGAGAGCCTGAGAAGGGATTCGAACCCCCGACCTGCCGCTTACAAGGCGGCTGCTCTACCGCTGAGCTACTCAGGCATGATAGCCGGTTAGCACTTCAGCTTGTCAGCTACTTGGACTCACCGCTAGCGTGGCGCCAACCAGCGTATTCTAACAGGGCCACTTGCGTTACGGCTTCGGGAGTGAGAAGCGAGGCGGACCCCTTTGTTGACATGCTGATCCGCTGAGGTGCCGAAATGCTACCTCCCTTTCGCCTCGCGGCGTAGGTCTTCGAGCGAGCGGAGGACCTCGGGTGAGAGGCGGTCGCGCACGCGGGTGCGAAAGGGCTTTTCGGGAGTGTGGGTCACGGCGGGCAGCTCGTCGAGAAGGTCCTCGAACTCGCGCGGGGCGGCACGGGAGGCGCCGTTTGCGAGGGCCGCCCTCTGGAGGGCGAAGTCGCCCGTGCAGACCGTGACGGAGCCTTCGACGTTCCTCAGCAGGCGCTCTATCACATCGTCGGCGGTCTCTCTGGGGGCGCTGTAGACGACGCGCACCGCGCCGCCCGCCCGAAGCTCGCTGCGCGCCGGCTCCGGGCTCCCTGCCGCGTCGAAGACGACGACGATGCGGTGTCCCGTCCATCCGGCGGCCTTGAGGGCGTCGTTGATGAGGAGCTCTCGTGAGGCGTCGAGGCTTCCGGTCTCGCGCGTGGCGTACCGTTTCAGGGCGCCGACGAGGTTGTAGCCGTCCAGGATCAGGTACGCGCTCATCCCCGCCGCCGCTGCCTTCCGGCCTCGAACGCCAGCACCGCCGCCGCCACCGAGACGTTCAGTGAACTCACGGCCCCGCGCATGGGAACCGTCACCGCCCCGTCGCAGCCCTCGCGCACGAGCCGCCTTACCCCCCGCCCCTCGCTCCCCAGGACGAGTGCGACCGGCCCCGAGAGGTCGAGCTTCGCGTAAGGGACGCCCCCCTCGCCCTCGGCGGCGTAGACCCACACGCCGGCCTCCTTCATCTGGTCTATCGCCCGCCGCAGGTTCGTCGCCCGCGCCACCCGCACGTGCTCGCTAGCCCCGGCGCTCGCCTTGACCGCCGCCGCCGTGACCCCGACGGAGCGGTCTTTGGGGAGGACGACCCCGCTCGCCCCCGCTCCATCCGCGACCCGCAGCACCGCGCCGAGGTTGCGCGGGTCCGTGACGCCGTCGAGCACCAGGACGAGTGGATCAGGACCAGCCAGGATCTCATCGAGCCCCGAGTACGGGTACGGCTCTCCCCGCGCCGCCACACCCTGATGAGCAGCGCCCGGCGCGAGCTCCTCGACGCGGCTTCGAGGGACGCTGCGCACCCGAACGCCGCGAGCGGCGGCCTCCGCGAGGACCTCCTTCGCTCCGACCGCGTCGAGCACCTCGTGGACCCGCCGGCGCCCGCTCCTTAGCGCCTCGACAACGGGCCGGACTCCGTAGATGACCTCTCGCTTCAACTACCGGCGACCGAGGACAGGCCCTTCGGAGGTGTCCTCGACGAGCCAGCCCTGCGCGTGAAGCTCGTCGCGCAGCCGGTCGGCGGCGGCCCAGTCCTTCTCCCGCCGCGCCTCCTGCCTCTCGGCGACCTTGCGCAGAACACCCTCGCCCGGCTCCTCCCCGCTCCGCCAGCGGACGTGCACCCCATCCACCTCCATCGCGTCCTCCCCGGCGAGGTCCAGGCCCAGAACGGCCAGCATTTCCTGCAGCGCCTCTGCGAGGGAATGGAACTGCCGGGCCGCCTCCGGATTCACGGCTACCTCCTTCGCCGCGCGTCCCGTGACGTCGAAGAGCGCCGCGATGGCCTCCGGGGTGTTCAGGTCGTCGCGCATCGCCGCGTCGAAACGCTCGCGCAGTTCGGCGGCGAGCCTGTCGGATAGTCCGGAGGAATGCGTGGACCCGGAAATTTGAGCGTACAGGTTCTGGAGCCGCTCGTAGGCGCGGCGTTTCTCTTCCAGGATCTCCTCGGAGTAGTCTATGGGCTGGGAGTAGTGGCTCTGCAACAGCCACATACGGACAGCGTTCTTGCCGTGCAGGCTCACCGCCCGCTCCACGTCCAAGATGTTGCCCAGCGATTTCGCCATCTTGCCGCCCGCGCCCAGGGTGACCATCCCGTGGTGCGCCCAGGCGCGGACGAAGGTTTGCTCGGGGTGCGCGGCGGCGCTCTGGGCCAGCTCGTTCTCGTGGTGCGGGAAGCGAAGATCCGTGCCGCCGCCGTGGATGTCGGCGCCGCCGGGCAGGTGTTTCTCTACCATCGCCGAGCACTCGATGTGCCAGCCGGGGCGGCCCGGCCCCCACGGGCTCTCCCAAGATGGCTCGCCGGGCTTAGACGCTTTCCACAGGGCGAAGTCCAGCGGGCTCCTCTTGAACCCCGTCTGGCCCTTCTCCGTCTCGCGCATCTCGTCCGGGCGTTGTTTGCTCAAGGCCCCGTATGGTGGGTAGCTCCCGACCGAGTAGTAGACGTCGCCGTTGCCGGGCGCGTAGGCGTGGCCGCCGTCGATCAGGTCCCCTATCAGCCCGATCATCTCGGGGATGTGCTCCGTTGCCCGGGGCTCGATGTCGGGGAGGTCCACCCCGAGGAGCCCGAGACGCTCGTGGAAAGAGTCGACGTAGCGGCGCACGATCTCCTGCCAGGAGACGCCCTCCTCATTGGCCTTGGCGATGATCTTGTCGTCCACGTCCGTTATGTTCTGGACGAAGGTCACCTCCAGGCCCCGGCTCCTCAAGTACCTGACCACCACGTCCCAGAATAAAGGCGCGCGCGCGTTGCCGATGTGGACGTGACCGTAGACGGTCGGGCCGCAGACGTACAGGCCCACCTTCCCTTCGCCCCCAACCTCGACCATCCGGCCGCTCAAACTGTCGTGCACGTAGACGCTCACACCCTAAAGGATAGCCTCTCTCGCCCGCTCTATCCGCCTCCGCGCCTCGCTGGGACCGAGCACCGCGAAGAGGTGAGCCATCTCCGGGCCACGATCGCGCCCGGTGAGCGCGAGCCTCAAGGGATGCAACAAATCGCGGGTCTTTATCCCCTCACCCTTCGCCCACGCCCGAAGCTCCGCCACGAAGGCCCGGGCGGCCTCCGCATCTTCGAGCTCGCGCCCCTTCAGAGCTCCGACGACGTGGGCGAATACCGCCTCGCTGGAGACCGGCAACTCCCCCACGAACGCCGCCGGATCTACGGGGCCTGCGATCTCACGTACCAGCCGCGGCGCGTCGGAGAGCACGCGCATCTCGTCTTGGATCGTTTCGGCGGCGAGCAGCTCCCTACCTTCGGGCAGGGGCCAGGGGAACGGCTCCAGGCGCCGCAGCAACTCCTCGGGCGGCAGCGCCCGGACGCGGCGGGCATTGAGGTGGAGCAAGCGATCCGGGTCGAAGATCGCGGGGCTCGCGCCGAGGCGTGACGGGTCCCACTCAGCGGCGAGCTCACCGATACTATCGAACTCCTCCTTGCCTTCTGGATGCGACCAGCCGAGGAGGGCCAGGTAGCTCACGAGCGCCTCCGGGAAGTAGCCTGCTTCGCGATAGTCGGCGATGCCGGCCGCGCCGTGGCGCTTGCTGAGCTTCTTGCCGTCGGGACCGAGGATCAGGCCAAGGTGCGAGAACGCGGGTTCCTCTGCCCCCAAGGCCCGGTACAGGAGCGCCTGGCGCGCGGTGTTCGGGAGGTGCTCCTCGCCCCGGACGACGTGCGTGATGCCCATGTCGTGGTCGTCCGCGACCGCCGCGAAGTTGTACGCCGGCGATTCGTCGGACTTCAAAATCACGAAATCCGTGACCCGCGAGAAGCGGACCTCGCCGCGCAAAGCGTCCCGGAAGGCCCCGCTTCGCTCCGGCGGCCGGAAGTAGAGCGCGCGCCTGCCAGCCTCGTCTTCCGCCTCGTAGGCTAATCCGGTCTTTCGAAGCCGTCCTGCTGCCTCCTCGTAGAGAGGGCCACGCTCGCTCTGACGGTAAGGGCCTTCGTCGAAGGACAGGCCGAGCCAGCGGAGGTCCTCCAGCTGCGCCCTCTCAAACTTCTCCGAGCTGCGTGCCCGGTCGGTGTCCTCGATGCGTAGCACCAGTTTTCCGCCGCTGTGGCGGGCGAAGAGGAAGTTGAAGAGCGCGGTGCGTGCGCCGCCGAGGTGGAGCATCCCCGTCGGGCTCGGGGCGAAGCGCACCCGGACCTCGTCGCGCATCCTGCTACTTGCCTTCCAGCAGGCACACGGCTTGGGCGGCTATGCCCTCGCCGCGGCCGGTGAAGCCCAGGCGCTCGGAGGTCGTGCCACGCACGGAGACTCGCGAGGGCTCGATGCCAAGAGCCTTTGCCAGGTTCTTGCGCATCGCGTCGCGGTGGTCCCGGATCTTGGGCCTCTCGCAGATCACGACCGCGTCCACGTTGGAGACTTCCCAGGAAGCGCCCACGATGTCTCGCGCTTTCCGCAAGAGTTCTATCGAGTCGGCGTCTTTGAATCGCTCGTCGGTATCGGGGAAAAAATGGCCGATGTCTTCGAGACCGGCGGCTCCCAATAGGGCGTCGGTGACGGCGTGGGCGAGGACGTCGGCGTCGGAGTGGCCGAGGAGGGCCTTCTCGAAGGGCATCTGTACTCCGCCGAGCACCAGCTTGCGGCCTTCTTTGCCGGCCTCGCCGCCGGCAAAGGCGTGTACGTCGACACCCAGGCCCACTCTAAAGCTCAGTTAGAACGCTCCTTCCCGAAGGTCGAGCAGGCCGCGGTGGGCACCCAGTATGGCTTCCGCCAGGATCAGGTCCTCCGGAGAGGTGAGCTTGATGTTGGTCTTCTCGCCCCGCACGACCGCCACGCGCCCCCCGGCGCTCTCGACAAGGGACGCGTCGTCGGTCGCGGCGCGCAGCAGGTCGTCTGAACCTGCGTGCAGATCGCGCAGCAGGCCGAGCCGGAAGGCTTGCGGGGTCTGGACGGCGTAGAGCTTCGTCCGGTCGAGGGTTTCTAGGACGGAGGCGCCATCCGCGACCTTGATGGTGTCCGAGACGGGGAGCGCGGGGATCACGCCGTCTGGCGCCTCCCCCGAGGGCCCGCCCCGCGCCGCCTCGACGACGCGCCCTATGATCTCCGGGGTAACGAGGCAGCGCGAGCCGTCGTGTATGAGGACAATGGTGTCGGGGTCCTCCCCGGCCAGCAGCCCGAGGCCGTTCCTGGTCGAGAGCGAGCGGTGCTCGCCGGGCAACGCGCAGCCGCGATACTTGCTCACACCTGCAGCCTTCGCTAGCTCCTTCACGCGGGTGGCGTCTCCAACGGCGTAGAGGCGCTCGACCTCCGGGGCCCGCTCGAAGGCGTGCAAGGTGTAGAGGAGGGCGGGCCGGCCCAGGAGCTCGATGAACTGCTTGGGGCGGCCCATCCGGCGCCCCAGGCCCCCGGCAAGCACGAGCGCCACGGCAGGGGCAGGCCCCCCAGCGTCGTTCCGCGCGAAACGTCCTATCCGGCGCCGTCCTTCAGGGCATCGTCCACGAGCTTCTCGGCCTCCGCGGGCTCGACGCTCTTGACGAGGGCAACCTCGGAAGCCAGGATCTGCCGGGCCTTCATCAACATGGTACGCTCGCCGGTAGAGAGGCCGTTCTCCGCGCCGAAGCGGGAGAGGTTCCTGACCACCTCGGCGATCTGCAGGATCTCGCCGGACTTGATCTTGCCCTGGTTGTGCTTGAGCCGGTGGTTCCAGTTCTGGGGCATCTCCGTGGCGTCTCCCCCGAGCAGCTCCAAAGCCTCGGCGACGCTCTCCTCGTCGGCGCACGCCCTCAACCCCGACTCCCCATCGGCCGGAACGCTGACCGTCAACTCCGACCCCGGCAGGTGTACGACGTAGTACCGGCGCGTCTCGCCCAGGATGTTCCTCTCCTCGATCCCGGACACCCGGCCCGCCCCGTGGTTGGGATAAACGACGAAGTCCCCCTCGGAGAACGCTTGCGGTGACGTCCCCCCGGTCTCGGCAGCCATCTACAGCACCTCCCCGGAGCTCTCGAGTGACCGCTGGCGTGTAAGGCCGCGCCGTATGGCGCGGGCGCGCGCCTGGCCAACGCCCTCCACATCATCGAGGTCCTCCTCGCTCGCCTCGAGGAGATCCTTCAGGGAGCCGAACTCCTCGATGAGCTTCTCGGCGACCCTACTCGGCAGGCGCGGCACGCGCACCAGCTGCCTGTAGCCGCGAGGCTTCACGGAGTATTCCTCGGCCTGCCCCACCGAGCCGTGGCCCAGGGCCTGCATGATCTCCGCAGGTTCCGAGAGCTCCTCGGCCGAGAGGTCGCCGAGGCGCGCCCGGATCTCCCGGTGGTCCAGCCCGTCGGCGGCGTAGTCGCGTATGAGAGCGTCGTACTGCTCGGGGACGTTGTGATAGGCCTGCTCCAACTGCATCTCGATCAAGCGCCCCTCCCGCCCGAGCTCCCTGACGTGGTTCCTTATCTCCTCGGCTATCCTCACCGAGTACTCGAAGGTCGCCACCGCCCCGACGACCTCCCGCAACGTCACCACCCCGTCGTACTCGTGCAGCGTCAGCGCGCGCGCCTCCTCGCGAAGGCGCCGCGTGAACTTCTCCAGCGTCGCGAGCGCCGAGTTGGATTTGCTGAGGACGACGGCGATCTCCTCCAGCACGTGCGGCCCGTGGTGGCCCCGATACAGGCTCACGACCCGCCTCCTCTCGGAGACGACCACGACGAGGTTGCCGGTCTGCTGGGCGGTGCGGTGACCGGCGAGGTGGCGCATCCCGGTCTCGTCGGATCGGAGTGAGGGGTCGGGGTTGAGCTGGACGTTGGCGTAGTGGATACACGACACGTCCGGCGAGATGATGATGGCCCCGTCCATCTTCGCCAGCTCGTAGAGGCGCATCGGGGTGAAAGAGACGTCTATACGCATGCCGCCCGAGATCATGCCCAGACGCTCCAGCTTCTGCGGGTTCGCAACGACGATGATGGCCCCGTTGTGCGCCCGGATGATGTCGTCTATAGCCTCCCGCAAGCTCGTCCCCGGCGCCACGAGCTCGAGCGCCTTGGCCAGCTCGGGCGAGAGCTCCCGACGGGCGCTCAAAGGTCTCTCCTCGCGGAAGCGTCTTTCACGGAAGCGCCCCTCACGGGAGCGCCACCCCCACCGCCTCCTCGAGTGTCCTGACTTCGACCAACGAAACCTCCCTTTCGGCCCGACCTTTGCCCGACGCGCCGTTCCTCCCGGCGCCGCCTCCCTTTGGGCCTTCGGTTGCGCCTTCCGGCGTCATTATACGATTGTAGCCGAGCTTGAGCAGTTCGGCGACGCGCCTCGGCGCCCCCGAGACGAAACGCACGTCCCCCGTCAGCCCAACCTCTCCGAAGCACGCCCACCCCGCCTCTACCGGCCGGTCGCGCAGAGCCGAGGCGATGGCAAGCGCCACCCCGAGGTCCGCCGCCGGCTCCTCGACCCTGACGCCACCGGTGACATTAACGTAAACGTCCTGGTCACCGAGCACCAGCCCAGCCCTCCGGCCCAGCACCGCGCACAGCATGTTCACCCTCCCGGTATCGAACCCGTTGGCGACGCGCCGGGGCACCGCGAGCGGGCTGGGCGCCACGAGGCTCTCTATCTCCACGAGCATCGGCCGCGTCCCTTCGAGCAGACACACCGTCACCACCCCCGGCGGCGTCCCGCCCTCGCGGCGGCTCAGGAAAAACGCCGACGGGTCTTCGACCTCGACCATCCCGGCGCCCGTCATCTCGAAGACCCCAACCTCGTTCGTGGAGCCGAATCGGTTCTTTAGCGCCCTCAGGATGCGGAACGCCTGGTAGCGGTCCCCCTCGAACTGCAAGACCGTGTCCACCATGTGCTCCAGGACGCGCGGTCCGGCGATGGAGCCTTCTTTGGTGACATGTCCGACGAGGACGACCGTGATCCCCTCGGCCTTCGCCAGTCGCATCAACCTCGCCGCCGTCTCCCTGACCTGCCCCACGCCCCCCGGCGCACCCGAGAGCTCCGGCGAGTAGAGCGTCTGTATGGAGTCCACGACCACGACCTCCGGCCGCTCGTCCAGGATCGTCGCCTCGATGACGTCCACGTCCGTCTCCGAGAGCACCCGGAAGCCCGCGTCCCCCACCCCCAAGCGTCGCGCCGACAACGCCACCTGCCGGGGCGACTCCTCGCCGGAGACCATTAAGCACCGCTCCCCGAGGCGGCCCATCACCTGCAGGAGGAGCGTGCTCTTGCCGACTCCCGGCTCCCCACCGACCAGGACAAGCGAGCCCGGCACTATACCGCCTCCGAGCACCCGGTCGAGCTCCCCAACGCCCGTGGAGATCCTGCCGCCCTCGCGCTGCTCCGCCCCGACCTCGCGCAACGCCACCGTAGTACCCGCCGCGCGCCTAGACGAACCTTTCGCGTTCGCCGCGCGCGCCGCGAAGCCGACGGCCTTCTTCTCGTCGCGCGCCTCCTCGATGAACGTGCTCCACTCACCGCAGTCCGGGCATCTACCCAACCACTTCGGTTCCTCGTGCCCGCAGTTCGAGCAGACGTACAAAGTCTTCGTAGCCATATGGTGATTGTACGGGACAGAAGAGAAAGTACCGGCCAGAAAGGGTGTAGGGGTTTTCGGTCCTCGATCCTGCCTGCACTTCAGTGCTTTCTTAGGGAGGCGCTGGTTCGGAACCTGGAACGTAGCTAAAGTGTCGACGGAGCTGGGGTCGTCGCGCTGAGAAACTCTTCGAGAATCTCGACGACACAGACGAAATGTTTGGAGTCGGTCACCTGCCTGCGCTCCTCACACCCAATGGCAGAAGCTCGTCTTATATGAAGGTTTCGACCGTTGCTTGCTCACCCTGGTCTCCAGGAATGGTCTTTGAGGTGTAGAAGCGGCGCTCAAACAAGCTCTGAGGCAGCAGGTTCTCTATGCCCTTTCGGATCGTGCCGTTTTCGTCGTTCTTGGGTATGGCCCTTACACTCAACAGGTTCGCGTCCTCGGGCGGTTTATTTGAGTCGCAGTCGTAGAGCAGCAGCACTTACGCGTAGTGAGGTCGGGGTTGGCCT
>JADDPV010000215.1 GCA_016781705.1 Rubrobacter sp. | reverse complement strand
CGAATACAGCGGTCGGCGAAGAGTACGCTCCGGAAGGAGAGCCGCCGCTTAGCGGCTCGCACGAGAAGGTAGTGGAGGATCTCGAGCGGCTGCGCGAGCTCGGCGTGGACGAGGTCTTCTTCGACATGAACCGGTACGCCGTGCCGATCAAAGAGCAGTTTGGGATCCTCGAGCGGCTGCGAGCCGCCGTCTCGTAGAGGACTCTCCGCGTCGTTCCAAGGGCCGGCTAGCCGGAGGGTTCGAGACCGGCGCGGTCGGAGATCTCCCGAAGGTTGCTCCAGTCCATCCCGCGCTCACCGTTCTCTATCTCATGCACGACTTCCAGCACGGCCGCGTTGACGGGGGTCGGGACATTCCTCTTGCGTCCCGTGGCCACGATCTGCCCGACCTGCATGTCCACCTCGGTCTTGCGCCTCTTGACCTTCAGGTCGCGCCAGATGCCCATGTGCTGCTTTATCGAGTCGCGCCAGGCGTCCGCGAGCTCCGCGAGCGTCTCATCGGCCCGCTCCTCCATCCTGTCCCCTGGCGCGAACTTCCCCGGCTCGAACTCGCCTATTGGCTCCACCCTCTCGACCTGCGTGCGCGCGACTAGGTAAGCTTCGGCCGAGGCCGCCCGACACAGGCTCCTCCCGAGCGGATCGTCTATGACCTCCGCGACCGGCGCATCCACGCAGGAGACGACGAAACCGGTCGCCCCGAAGACCAGCTTGCCCCACAAAAAACCCCAGATGTTGCCGGTGACCTTAGTTGGCATTGCGTGTCCCAGGGCTGCTCTGAGTGCCTCGACCCTCGAGGTTATCCGGCCGTCGAGCTCGCCGACCTGGATCGTCTCCTCGTAGCCGAGCTGGATGACACCGGGCTCGAGGAGGTCCGCGCCGAAGTGCACGAAGGCACCAACGGTCCGTTCCCTCCCAACGTGTTCCGCGATCAGGGCCTCATTCAGTCCGTTCTGAAGAGAGAGTATGTAGCCGTCGGGGGCCAGGAGTGGTTCAAGGTCTCGGACTGCTGCCTCCGTGAAGTGGCCCTTGACGCACAGGAAGGTCGGGCCCAGCGGTCCCCGCAGCTCCTCGGCGAGGATGACGCGAGGATGGAAGGTTCTGTCGCCACGAGCGCCGGTGATCCTCAACCCGCGCTCCCGAATGGCTTCGACGTGCTCGGCGGATACGTCGACGAGGGTGACATCATAGCCGGCCTCGTCGAGGTAGGCCCCGACCGTGCCCCCTATAGCCCCGGCCCCGACTATCGTGATCGGAGTGTCTCTCAAATCTTCCATTCCACTCCCTTCTTCTACGTTGATCTCCAGGAGATCTACCGGGATCTCCCGTAGCGCGGCGAATACTCCCCGTAGGATCGTCCCTCGAGGAACTGCTCTGCGACCCCCTCGAGCCGGTCGAAGGCGACGCCCATCTGCGAAAGCTCGTCCAGCCACCTCTCGAGCCCCAGCATCCTGTGGCCGCGACCGATAACCTGCGGGTGGAAGGTAACAACCAGGACGCCGTCGGTGAAGTCTCGGAGCATGTATGCGACGTCGTCTCTCCAGTTTCGGAACATGTCCCCGGGCATCTTCAGGCCCGGCAGGATCGAGTGCGGCAAGCGCAGGTACTCGAGGTGAGGGTAGTCGTCGAGGGACCAGCTGACCGGTAGCTCCACCAGAGGCGTCTCCTCCCCGAACCCCACCGGGGTATCCACCGTTATCTCGTCGCCCCGGCGCACGTAGTAGGGCGAGTAGTCGTTGCCCATCAGGCTGCTGTCGTAGAGGAGGCCTAGCTCGATCATGATGTCCACCGTGTGGGGTGTAAGATCCCAGGCCGGAGCCCGATTGCCTCTCGGAGGGACGCCTTCAAGATCCCCGATGAGGCCGTGGATCCTGCAGAACATCTCGCGCTCCTGTCTTTCGTCCAGGTTGCCGACGTTCTCGTGGGCGTAGCCGTGCAGGCCGACTTCGTGGCCGGCCGCAACGATCTCCCGGCACACCTCCGGGTATGTCTCGACCGTATGCCCCGGAATAAACCAGGTGCTGGGTATGTTACGCTCGGAGAGAAGGTTCAGGATGCGGGGCACCGCAACGGCACCGAACTCCCCGCGGGAGACCGGCGTCGGGGTCAGCATGTTTCGGGAGATCCAGAGCGACACGGCGTCGAAGTCGAAGGTCAGGCAGACCGTTCCCGAGCCCATCAAAGCACTCCTTCATTTAAACCTAGAGATTTATAGGTGCATCACGGCTTCCCCGTTCCTGATCTCTACCGAGGACCCGAGCCGAGATGATTGATCCGCCAACCGGTCGAGAACCGCTCGTGCCCTGGCGCCGCTCAGGAACCCTGGCTCACCTTGGTCGTCCATGCAGGCAGGCAGGAAGCGAGCCTGCCTCATGCGGCGGCCCTCGACCCGGACCTCCATCAGCACCGTTTCCAAGGCCTCACCCGTCTGTAGGCTAGCCAGGTCATAGGGCGGGTCGTTCTCCGCCACCGAGAGCTTCTCCTCTGTGCCCATGCTGTGGAAGAGGAAGTTGCCCAGGCTGTACGCGACGAGGCCCCGGCCGTAGCGCTCCACCCCGTGGACGGTGTGCGGGTGGTGGCCAACAATCAAGTCAGCCCCGGCCTCGATCAGGGCGTGCCCCAACGGGCGCTGGTAGTCTGCCAAGGGTCCCTGGAACGCCGCGCACCAGCCGTTCGGAATGCCCCAGTGCATCTGGACCACCACCAGGTCGACCTCCGGGCGAACCTCTGCTATCCGCTCGCAGGCAAGGCGGACATCCTCCTCCACGGCCTCGGTCTCGATCCAAGGCGAGATGCCGGGCTGCTCGTCCAGGGTCACGCTGTCTATGCGGAACCAGCTGTTGGCCCTAACGGGCGCTATTCCCGGACGCCGCGGGCCGGCAGCGTACCCCGGAGGGAGTGTGCTGGCGAGGCCGAAGACGGCGATCACAGGCCCTCCGATGGAGAGGATTGCGGGTTGCATTGTCTTATCGAGCGTTGCTCCTCCGCCGACCACGGCGATGCCGGCGCCTTCCAGGACCTCGATAGTCTCGAGGAGGCCTTCGGGACCGTAGTCCAGGGCGTGATTGTTGGCGACCGTCGCCACGTCCACGCCCACCCCTCGGATGGAGGGTGCGATGCCCGGGTCCGCGCGGAGCGTTATGGCCTTATCCGCCGGAACGTCCGCGTTCGTAAGGGGAAGCTCCAGGTTGATCATGGCGAGGTCTACGGAGCGCAGGTACTCCCACACCTCGCGGGGCCCGTCGCGCTCGTCGCCAAGCGGGCGCTGCGGGGCGAGATCCCCGACGAAGACCAGCGTAAAGCCCGCGTGCACCTCAGGCCTCAGCCCCCGGGAGGAGATCCAAGCCCGACCTCAGGATCTTCTTTGCCTCGGAGAGCCCGTGTAGGACGCGGTTGCGACGCCGGACGAGCAGGGTCAGCAGCTCGTGGGCGGCGTCGCTGCCCTCCTCGGTCGAAACGAGCTCGTCCACGGGCGCGAGCAGGGGCACCGGTGGCTGGCCTAGGGCCGGGTCCTGATCGAAGCGGCCCGACCTGGCGTAGTTCAGGCGCACGAGCTCGGAGGCGGCGCGACGGATCGATTCGTTAAGGCCTCGCACCGTCTCGGGCTCCGCCGAACTTGCCGCGCCTCTGAGTCGGTCCTGGAACGAGGAGGCGAGTTCTGATACCTCCTCGGCCCTCGAAACCACGGAGGAGAGGTCGAGACGCCCCTCGGCCTTCTCGCGCCAGGCGCGCAGGTGGCCCACGAGCTCCTCTGCCGACGCGCGCAGGTCCAGGGGTAGGATCGGGTCAGAGAGCAGCCGGTAGGCCACGACGGCGTAGATGCGGGTGTCCCGGACGAGCAGGTCCGGGTCCAGCTTGTCCAGGGTGTCTTCCGTGGTGTGCCACCACCAGCCCACGCCGCCTCCCTTCGCGCCAGGCCCTCCCAAGAGCTCTGTGACATCGCCAGCGGACTCATCCTGTCCGGGGGGCTGCTCAGAGACGAACATAAAGAGGGATGGGATGCCGAGGGACATGAAGGACTGGTCGCCGGAGCGGCCAAAGCGGGACCCGTTGAACTCCTCCCCCGTCAGCGCTCGTATGGCGTCGGCGGCGCAACTGCGGGTTTCGGCCATCGCCTGGCCCTCGGTTATTACGGTGGCTCCGCGGCCACCGGGGGAGTCTGTGTTCAGGTGCAGCACGCAGTTCTCGTGGAGATCCTCCCAGAGATGGTCGGCGTACCAGGTGGACCCCGCGTAGCGGCCGTGGGAGTGACCGGACCAGAAGGCGAGCCTGAGGCTGCGCCGGAAACTCTCCCGTCTGGTTAGCAAAACCCTCAAGGTCTCGAGCATCAGGGCGTCCGCGCTGCCGTTGTCCATGGCACCGTAATGCCAGGAGTCTATGTGCCCGGAGAACAGGACGAACTTCTCGGGCTCCTCGGTCCCGTCCACCTGGGCGGTGAGGGTGGGGATCTCCGTCCATCCGGTCCAGACCCGCGTCGCGAGGCGCGCCGTGGGCTCCTCGGTCTCTTGCAGTACCTCGCGCAGGGTCTGTGCTGCGGCCGCTCCGACGGAGACGACGGGAACCTTCGGGAGCTTATCTCGGGTCTCGGGCGTCGGTGAGCCCCACACCGTCGAGACGATCATCTCATGGACGTGCTCGTCGGCGTTGGCGAAGATGCAGGCAGCGGCTCCGGCCTCCTCCGCCGCGTGCGCCTTGCCGGGAATGGCTATACCATCGATGAGTGCGATCTTTCCCCGAACATCCCGCGAGGCGTAGTCACCCGCCGTCCCGCGACCCACATAGATCAACGGCAACCCGAGCCCGCCTTCCGGAGTGTCGGGAACCATCGAGTGTGTGATAGCGGGCACCTCCCTGCCCTCGACGCTCAACTCCGCACTCTCGGGCAGGCTGATGTAGGCCCAGCCGGTATGGCGGGTCGTCGTCAGCCCCATCTCACGGAGCACACCCTCGACGTAGTCGAAGGATCTCGCTTCGTCCTCGGTGCCGGAGAGACGCACCCACTGAGCCATGGTCTCTGTGTCGGACATAAGGCGATCGGCCGAGACAGCCTCTACTATGGACCTCTCCTTGCTGCTCAGATCACTCATGCGCTGGATGCCTCCGTCCGTTTGTCTAGTCCTGCTAAAGCGTCTCCATGAGACGGGCAACCAGGGCCGCGCGCTTTGGTATGCTCGAGATTACTACGTGCTCGTCTATGGCGTGGGCCCCACCTCCCACCGCACCCAGCCCATCGAGCGTCGGAGCGCCAACGCTTGCGCACAGGCACCCGTCGCTGGCTCCCCCGGCGAGGCCCTCCCTAAGCTCGAACCCGATCTCGGCGGCAAGCTCCTTGGCGTGGGCGAAGAGTTCGGCCGTCTTCTGGGTGCGCTCCATAGGCGGCCAGATCATGCCGCCCTCAACCCGCACCTCCGCCCCCTCGTGCCTGGCCTTCAGCGAAGAGAGTATTACGTCCATGCGCTCAGCCTCGGCCACGGTCACCGCCCGTACGTCCACCTCGGCGAAGGCTTCAGCTGCAACAACGTTGTAGCGCGTCCCGCCCCCCATCACCCCGACGTTGACGGTCGTCCCCGTCTCGTGGTCGGTGTGGCCGTGCAGCTCCAGGATCAGGTGTGCCAGCTCTTCGATCGCGCTAACGCCGCCCTCCGGGTCGAGCCCCGCGTGGGAGGGCTTGCCGGTTACGTTGACGTAATAACGCCCAACGCCCTTGCGGGCTGTCTTGAGCGCCCCACCGAGGCTGGGCTCGAGCACGAGCACGGTGCCCGCTGCGCGGGCCTCATCCTCTATCAGAGCGCGGGAGGTAGGGCTGCCCACCTCCTCGTCCGAGTTACAGACGAAGACGAGCGGTCGCCGTGTCCCGGCAACCTCGCGGAGCGCTCTCACCGCCCAGAAGCCCTGCACGAGCCCGCACTTCATGTCGAAGACGCCGGGCCCCGTGGCTACACCGTCGCGGATCGAAAACGGCATCCTTTCGATGGTTCCCTCGGCCCAGACGGTGTCGTAGTGGCCGAGGAGGAAGATCGGTGGTTCCGAGCCCTCACCATCCCAGCGGATGCGGATGTGGTCACCAGACCCTACCGCGGGCACAATCTCGGCCCGACCTCCTTGGATGGTTTCGGCGTAGTCTGCGAGGAATCGGGCGAAGTCATCGAGGAGCTTCTTGTCTGTCGAGGGGGTCTCCCGTTCAACGAAAAGCCGCAGATCCTCGAGTATGTCGTCAGTATGCGCTTCGAGAAATCGAAGGGTCTCGTGCACTCGGTAATCTCCTCTCTAGCCCCAGCGCTAACCGCGGAAGGTGTGGCCGGCCGAGTACCCACCGTCGGCGAAGAGTGTGTGCCCGGTGATGAAGGACGCGGCGTCGGAGGTGAGGAAGATCACGGTCTCGGCTATCTCCCGAGGCTGGCCCGCACGGGCCATCGGTATCTTCGCGAGTTTCTGCTCGTGCTCGCGCCTTCCCTCCTCGGTAGTCAGCAGATCCCCTACCCCGGGCGTCTCGACGAGCCCGGGCGCGACGGCGTTGACCCGTATATCGTGCTCGGCCCACTCGATGGCGAGGACCTTCGTGAGCATAATGAGCGCCGCCTTCGAGGCGCAGTAATGGGCTACCCCAGGGCGCGCGATCGCCCCGGCCGCAGAAGCGACGTTGACGATGGTCCCCCCTCTCCCCGCCCCGACCATGTGGCGCGCGACGGCCTGGGAGAGCAAGAACGGCGCCCGGAGGTTGAGGCCGAGGACGAGATCCCACTCCCGGTCGGCAAGCTCGAGCGCCGGGCTCGAGGGGAAAACCCCGGCGCAGTTCACGAGCACGTCTATCCCTCCCCACACGTCCACGGCCCGTTCGACGATTCTCTTCTCGGCGCCGTCTTCGAGGAGGTCCAGGACCAGGGGCACTGCGCTGCTTCCCTCGGCCAGCGAGCAGGTCTCCTCCAGTCCCCGACCGTCGCGGTCGACCGCGAATACGTTCGCGCCAGCCCCGGCCATTGCGAAGACAATCTCGCGTCCGATGCCGCTGGCGGCACCGGTCACGACGACGACCCGCTCCACGAGAAGCGTGGCGTTCAAGCGGCCACCCTAAACTTCCCGCAGGGGTTCCCGGGAGGTCTCCTTCATGCGGCTCACGAAGAATAGCGTGATCACGGCGGCCACGATGAGGTAGAAGGTGGGCGCGAGGTTGCTGCCCGTCCGGGAGATCAGGTACGTCGCTATAAACGGAGCAGTCCCTCCGAAAGCGGCGACCGCGAGGTTGTAGCTGACGCCGAGCGCGCTGTAGCGTACGTTCGTCGGGAACATCTCGACGAGGGCCGCAGGCCCCGGACCTGAGAACAGAGAGATGATTAGACCGAAGAGCACCTGCGCAATCACGATGAAGAACAAGACCTTCGTGGAAGCGAGCAGGAACAGAGGATACGTGAGCAGTGCGATAAGGATCGAGAAGGTGATCAGGAGCGGCTTCCTGCCGATACGGTCGGAGAGCGCCGCCGTGAACGGTATCAGGGTCATGAGAACCACGAGTCCTATAGCGTTGGAGAGCAGCGCCTGCGTAAGCGGCAGCCCCAGCGTCTGAGATACATAGGTCGGCATGTAGGTCAGGAGAATGTAGTAGGACACGGTCCAGGCTACGGTGAAGCCTATCGCGGTGATGCTCTCTCCCCGGTGCGCGGTGAACGACTCCTTGACGGGAGCCTCCGTCACTTCGTTTTTCTCCTCTATGATCCTGAACGCGGGCGTGTCCTCGACCCTCATCCTCAGATACAGCCCGACGAGCGCCACCACCATCCCGAGTATGAAAGGTATGCGCCATCCCCAAGCGTTGAGCGCGTTATCAGAGAGAATGGCGCCTAGGAGCGCTCCCATCCCTGATCCCACGAGCAGCCCCGTGACTATGCTGAACTGCTGCCAGCTTCCGTAGAGGCCCCTCTTGTTCTCCGGCGCGTACTCGACCATGAAGGCAGCCGACCCGCTCCACTCACCACCTGCCGAGAAGCCCTGCAGCAGCCTGGCGACGACGAGCAGTATCGGCGCGAGGACCCCGATCTGCGCGTAGGATGGAAGCAGCCCGATCATGAGGGTCGCCACCCCCATCAGGATAATGGCCGCCGCGAGCGTGTTCCGACGGCCGATCGTGTCGCCGTAGTGCCCGAATACGAACGCCCCGACCGGCCGCATGAAGAACGCGACCGCAAACACGGCGAACGTCGCGAGCAGGGACGCGACCGGATCGTCGGATGGGAAGAATTGGCTCGCGATGACCGTCGCGAAGAACCCGTACACCGAGTAGTCGTACCATTCTACGAAGTTGCCAATCGCCCCCGCTGTAACAGCCTTCTTGGCCGCCTGCTCGTCCGCCCGTACCGCCATCACCCATCTCCTTCCCCAGCCAGCCCATTGATTCAAATAATTTGCATCCCTTAAAGGTGAAACAAATTATTTATAGCTCAATAGTACGCTGGTGTTCGTTATGTGTCAAACGGCTCGTTAACCGGGACGGTGAAGGAAATTTTTGAGCTGGGAAGATCTTAAAGAAAGATGTTCTGCTCTTCCTTGAAGCGGTCCGTGACTTCCAGCCTCTGCCGGGTGGTGCGAGGATTCACGGCAGCAACTTCTACGACCAGGCTCTCTATCACGGCGAGTGGGGCGATCATACTCCAATGAAATCTTGAACTCTCCGTGGTGGCGACGAGGACGTGGTCCGTGCTCGAGACGAAATCGTGGTCCTCTCCATCGGTCAGGAGTACGATGCGTGCCCGGGTGGCTCGGGCCTTCTCGAGCAGGGTAACGGTCAGCCGCGAGTAGCGTTTGAACAGGCACGCGACGACTACGTCACCCTCCCTGACGCATATGATATCGTCCGCGAAGCTCGGCTCTATGAGACGCACGTTGGCTAATATGGTATGGAGCCTGCGATGCAAGAAGGCTGCAAGACCGTAGCTCTCGCGATCTCCCAGCACGTAGACCATCGGAGCCCCGAAGATGGTAGCCGCTGCCTTCGGTAGCTCGTTCTCAATGAAGGCCTCCGTTGTGAGAAGGTTCTCTATGTCCTTTGAGAACCGATTCCCGGAGGGCGGCCTACCGTCAACGCGAAAGCGACCGGCCAACGTCTGTACCCCGTTCTGCAGGTCCTCGCGGGCCAAGTCCCTGAGCTCGGAGAAGCCTTCATAGCCGAGCCGACGCGCGAACCGGACCGCCGCTGCCTGGCTAACACCTACGCTCTGTGCGAGCGAGTCAGAGGTGTGGAAGGGGAGCTCCGCCGGGCGCTCGCGGATGTAGTCTACGATCCTTCGGTCGTTTTTCGAGAGTAGGTCGTGGGCTGCGGAGACCCTCCTCTCGAAGTCCTTGTCGAACGGCATCTTCTGTGAAACTGGAAAACCCATCGCGTCCAGTATACAGCTAGCGCGGTCCTCGACCCTGAAATACAGGATTTCAACAGCCGTAGGTTAGGGCATAGGCGGGTAGCGCAAGGAGAGCAGTGGTGGGG
>JADDPV010000143.1:3490-9543 GCA_016781705.1 Rubrobacter sp. | reverse complement strand
ACACTGTAGAAACGAACTACAACCTCTAGTGTCTGCCCCCGACTTTTGTGCAAAGGGGCCCATGGGCTTTAATACTCGATCCAATCTACCTGGGCGTAGCGGTTGGAGTCGGGCTCCTCGCCGGGTAGCCAACTCGGGAACCAGGAGTTAACGTAGAGCCTCATTGGTCTGTCTGGCAAGTCGCCCTCGTATTTTTTCATCGGCTCGCCGTCCACGTAGAAGGTTATGGAGTTCCGATCGTAGAAGAAGGCGTAGTCGTGAAAGTCCTCGGTGGGGTCGAAGGGGAGCTGCACGGTCTCGGTGTGGGTCTGTTTACCACCCGCGTAGGTTGTAAAAAGAATCTTGCGAGAGGAGTCGTTGTAGAGCTCTATGTCTATCTCGCTCGCGTAGTCCGGTGGCTCGTAGAGGAAGAAGCCCGTGATGGAGGACGGAGCGTCGGGAACCTTCATACGCGCCGCGTAGAAGCCGGGGCCATATAGGTCTGTAGACTGTATTTCGCCGCCGTCCAGGGTACCCGCGGGCAGCGTCAGGCGGAGTTGCCCGTCCTGCGGACCTACGTTCTCCGGGGCGAGATCCCCCCGCCCGAGTCGCCGGGTCGTTGCCTCCCACCGGTCCGGATCGAGCTCAAGCGTATCGAAGTTCTCCTGGGTCGAGGAGATCCTGAATGCCGAAACCTCCTCGGCTTTCGCGAGACACCTGGATTCGCCTGCGGCATCGTCGTCCTCGCCGG
This sequence comes from Rubrobacter sp., assembly GCA_016781705.1. Taxonomy (GTDB): domain Bacteria; phylum Actinomycetota; class Rubrobacteria; order Rubrobacterales; family Rubrobacteraceae; genus Rubrobacter_F. The sequence goes on along the minus strand of JADDPV010000143.1, from coordinate 8,813 downwards.
TCTTTTCGCCTTTCGGCTCCTCGCCCCATACGGAGACCCGGACCTTGTAGTAGCCGGGCGTCTCGAGCGGCCCCGTGGAGAGTTCTCGGACATCCGACTCCTCCCCAGAGGCGAGATCCACTGGACTCGCGGGGGTATCGAGCCAGTCGCCGGCAGAGTCCTGGACGCTGTAGCCGACCCAGAGCGTGCGGTCCTCGGCGCCGGTGTTCTTGACGCGCACGGAGACGGCCGCCGGGCTACCGGGTTGGAGGGCTCCCGAGGGAGGTTCGAAGGCGGTGATCTCTGCCGCGACGGCTTGCTTCGGGGAGCCGCCGCAGCCCGCGGCAGCCGTGACGGTGAGGGCCGCCAGGAGCATCGACGTCAACACCTTGCAGTCCCAGCTCACGTTCCCCTCCCCGCCCCGTTCGTGACGAAAGAGTGCCGGGTTGCCGAAGTCTCACGTCGGCGATGGTAGCTCAAGATTTCTTGGTGGTCTTGGCCGGGTCGAAGCCCTGTCGCTCCATCGCCCCCCAGGACTGGTTCTTGCGCAGGAAGGAGATGATCGCGAGGGCACGCCACACGGTGTTCAGCTGCCGGTAGCCGAAGTTCTCCAGGACGCTGTAGAGCGTCAGCTTCACGACGTCCAACCAACGCGGGTAGCGGTGGAGCCTGAGCTCCTCCAGGAAGATCGCGGCTACCGAGATCACGGTCCCCAGGCCCACGGCCGCGAGGAAGAAGGCAACGGCGAACTCGACGTCCAAGAAGCCGAACCAGAGGCTGAGAGGCACGGCGACGTAGCCCAGAATCTCGACCACCGGCCCGAGGAACTCGAAGAGGAAGAAGTAGGGCATCGCGAGCATGCCCACCGTGCCGTAGCGGGGGTTGAGGAGCATCTTGCGGTGCCTGAGGAGGGTGTCCATGAGGCCCCGGTGCCAGCGGTCGCGCTGGCGCCTCAGTACCCTCAAGTTCGCCGGTACTTCCGTCCAGCCGACGGGGTCGGGGACGAAGGAGATCCGGTAGGGCTCCCCCTTCTCCCTGAGGGTGCGGTGGATGCGGGTGACGACCTCCATGTCCTCGCCCACGGTGTCGTGGGCGTAGCCACCGGCCTCGATGAAGTCCTGGCGGCGGAACATCCCGAAGGCCCCCGAGATGATGAGCAGGCAGTTCAGGACGCTGAAGCCGGTCCTTCCGGCAAGGAAAGCCCGCAGGTACTCGACTATCTGGAAGGTGGCAATAGGCTCGCGGGGAGTCCTTATCTTTGCCACGCGCCCGCTGTCGACCTCACAGCCGTTGGCGACCCGAATCATGCCCCCGCAGGCGACCACGCGGCTCGACTCGATCATCGGCCGCGCTATGCGCAACAGGGCATCCTCTTCCAGGATGAGATCGGCGTCTATGCAGCAGACGAAGGGATAGTTTGCGGCGCAGATCCCGGCGTTCAGGGCGTCGGCCTTTCCACCGTTCTCCTTGTCCACCAGTATCATACGCTCCGCCGGGGAGGTGTAGACGGTCCGGATGGGTTGGGTCTTTAGCTGTACGCGCACGGGCTGGTCCGACTCCGACAGGCCAAACTCCTCCCGCAAGACCTCGACGGTCCTGTCCTTCGAGCCGTCGTTTACGACCACAATCTCGAAGAGCGGGTAGCGGAGGGCCAGAAAAGAGCGCACACTCGCGGCGATGGTTGCCTCTTCGTTATAAGCTGGCACGATCAGCGAGACCGGCGGGGCGTAGTTCGAGGTGAAGAGCTCCGAGAGCCCGGTGTAGGCGTCACGCCGGGCGTATCTGCTTATTTCCACGAAAGAGAGCGCGTACAAGAGGAGGTAGAATCCGTTGAGCAGCAGGAAATAGACCAGGACGGCGTAGTTGAGCCCGAGGACCAAACCTTCGAGGCTCACCGTCCGCCCACCTGCGGTCCGTGCGGCCTCTGCTCCTCCAGCTCGGGTCTTCTTGGTTCCACGTCTGCCGATCCTGCTGCCAGTGGTTCTGCGCTCGTGGGTTCCACCTTCACAGACTCCGCATCCTCCCGCTCGGCTTTGGGTTCGGCTCCGATGGGCTCCATCTGCTCGGCTTCGGCACCCACGGGTCGACCGTTTACCGTTTCGGCTGCTCCGAGCATTTCGCGCAGGATCCGGCGTTCTTCGCCTTCGGGGAGGGCCTCGGCGAGGCCGCCAAGGTATTTGGTGGCGCCGGACCTTATCGCGGCACCGACTATGGTCCGGGCGCGCTCGCCCCTCTTGCCGGGCTTGGCGAGCTGACGGACCATGCGGCGGGTGATGCCTTGGATCTCCAAAGTGGCCGCGGCCCGATCGCGGGCATAACGGTCGTCCCCTTGCAGTAGCTCCAGGAGGGCCTTCTCTCCCTCCGGCCCCATGTTGGCGAGGGCCTTGCAGGCGTTCAAACGCACCCACCACTCCTCGTCCGCCGCCAGATCTTTCAGCGTGGGTATGGTCGAGACCTCTCCTACCATCCCCAGGGCGTTGGCCGCCTGGGCCCGCACGGGCCACGATCCGTCTTTCGTCCCTTCCAAAAGCACCGGCACGTCCTCGGGGTCCCCGATCCTTCCCAGGGCCAGCATCGCCTGGGCGCGCAGATCGACCTCCTTGCCGTCGCACGCAACCCGCCGGAGAACGCCGCGGGCCCCCGCGGCCCGGAGGTTGCCAAGCACCCGGACGGCCGTTATCTGCCCGTGGGAGCGTTCGGCGTCGAGCGTCACCGTGTCTTCCAGCGAGTCCACCAGCGGCCCTATCGCTGATTGCCCCAACCTTTCGAGGTTCTCGGCTACCCGCAAACGGGTGAGCTCGGAGGGATCGTCCAGGGTGCGGACCAGGAGCCGGACCGCTTCGTCCGAGCCTATGCGCGCCAGCGCCCGGGCGGCTACGGCCCGGATCGTCTCGTCCTCGTCGGAGAGCAGCTTCCCTAGCGGCTCCACGGCCCTCTCGCCGCCGAAGTACCCCAGGCTCTGCCCCGCTCGTGCCCGTCGCCAGCGCCGCCGGGACTCGAGGGTCTTAAGGTACTCGTCCACGAGGCCCAGATCCGCGGCCAGCCGCATCAGAAATTCCTGGCCCGAGCCTCGCAGGAGGGCTATCCGCTCGACGATCAACCGCGAAAGAAAAAGGTCCCGCTGCCAGGGGGGCAGCTGCAGGAGTTCTGGCTGGTTCTCGCCGGTAAGGATGGATTTTTCGAGGGCCGGTTCTATTCTTTTGTAGTGGCGTTCGTACCAGGACGCCCTCAGGTAGCGCACGGCTTTAGCGCTGACGGTAACGGCCATCATCAGCATCACCAAGAGCGCCATGACCACGGTCACCAGGTTTATGAAGCTAATGCTACTCACGATCCGAATGCCCGGGTGCCCGCGCCGGTCTAGGCCGAAGACGAGCGATTGGAGCGCCAGAGTGCGGTCCTGACGCGCGCGGCCAGCTCGTCCGGGGAGAAGGGCTTGATGACGTAATCGTCCAGGCCGGTCTCCAGACCTTCTATTACGTCTCGCTCGCTCTGGCGGGCGGTCAACATGATGATGGGGAGTTTGACGAGGTCAGTAGACTTGCTGTCGCGGATGGCGCGGACCAGCTGCAACCCGCTCATCCGGGGCATGTTGCTGTCGGTTATGAGAAGGTCGGGGATCTCGCCGTCTTCGAGGAGATCCAGGGCTTCCCGGCCGTCCTCGACCTCGGTGACCTCGTAACCCAGGCCGTAAAGCTTGGCGACGACTATCCGGCGCACCACCCGATCGTCGTCGGCTACCAGTATGCTCGAACCCTCGAAATCGTCCAAGAGGCATCCTCCTTCGCGTATCGTGTTTGGTCGGTATCTAGCGATACCCTTTAGCTTCATCGTGTCGTGCGTTTTTTCTACGTCGAGCCGTGCTCTCGGCGTGCGAGCGCTAGCCGGCGTCCTGCTGTTCTGCGGTTGGGCCGTTGTAGACCGCTACGGTGTTCCGGCCTGCTTCCTTGGCCCCGTACAGCGCGGCGTCCGCTTCCCTGAGCAGCTCCTCGGCCGGTTTCTTTTCGTCCTGCGAGAGCGCGGCCAGCCCGAGGCTGACGGTCACCACCCCGGGCGGCGCCTTGGCTTCGTGGGGGATGGCGAGGTCTTCTACGCTACGGCGCAAACGCTCGGCGGCGACTTTCGCGGACTCCAGGGTCTGCTCGGGGAGCAGGATCAGGAACTCCTCTCCGCCGTAGCGATACGCCGTATCCCCTGCTCTCAGGCTGCCGGAGATCACCTCCGCCACCTTCTCGAGAACCTCGTCCCCGGCCAGATGACCGTAGTGATCGTTGTACGGTTTGAAGAAGTCCACGTCGCAGAGCATCGCCGAGTAGCTTTGACCGTAGCGCTCCGCTCGTGCCTGCAGCGCCTCGAGATCCTCCCTCAGCCTCAGCCTGTTGCCAAGACGCGTGAGCGGATCCCGGCGTGCCAGGGCGAACAGCTCCCCGTTTAGCTTCTCGAGCTCGGCCTTCTGCTCGTTCAGGCGCCGGTGCAGCGAGTTCACCCGGGAGGCGGCGATCAGGCGCACCTCGAGCTGCTCGCGGTCCAAAGGCTTTGCGAGGTAGTCGTCCGCGCCGGCCTTCATGCCCTCCAAGAGGTGCTCCTTGTCCCCCAGCGCCGTCAGGAAGACGAAGAAGGTGTACGGGTCGGCGTCGACCGCTCGGACCCTGCGGCAGAGCTCGGGCCCGTCCGTGTTCGGCATCATCCAGTCGCTGATGACGACGTCCACCTCTTCCGTGCTCTGAAAGAGTTCCCAGGCCTTCTCGCCGTCCTCGGCGGCCAGGCACTCGTGGCCGAACTTTTCCACGCTCTTCTTGAGGATCGTGCGGGAGACGGCATCGTCCTCGGCGATCAAGACCTTCAACCGCTGTTCCCCTTTACTTCTGCCTCAAGCGCAGGTCGGACGCGCCCGTACTCCGCCTCTAGGCGCTCCGCCAGCACCAAGGCGCGCTCTAACTCCCCGGAGTGCCCCGCGTCCTCTAGCTCGGCGCAGATGGTGGACATCCTAAGCGCCCCCATGTTCCCCGAGCTCCCCTTGAGGGCGTGCGCCAACCGCCCCATCGACGCGGCGTCGCCGCTTCCGATCGCCTCCCGCAGGGCCTCGAGTTTGGGCGGCACGTCTTCCACGAATAAATCCGTGAGCTCGGCGAGGATCTCCTCGCCGAGCTCACGCAGGCTCGCGATGACGCTCCGGTCCAACGGGTCGGTGACGCCCCCCGGCGAGGTCGACGCGCCGTCGGTCGAGTCTTCGGGGGCGGACGCTGCTTCGTCGGGTGGGAAGACCCAGCGCCGGAGGACCGCGTCTAGCTCGCCGGGGTCGACGGGCTTTGAGACGTAGTCGTCCATCCCGGCGGAGAGCGCC
>JADDPV010000143.1:0-3284 GCA_016781705.1 Rubrobacter sp. | reverse complement strand
CTCCTCCTCGCCAGGGGCGCGGGCGCCCGCGAGCAAGGCGGCGCCGTCGTCGGCGGGCGAGGGCGCGGAGGAGGTGCCGCTGGCAGACGCAGCGGAGGCAGCCTCCGCTGCCGTGCCCATCACCGTCGCGATGGCGTCGAAGAGCCTGGACTGCCTCACAGGCTTCGTCAGGTACGCCTCCACGCCCGCCTCCCTCGCCTCCTCGGCCTCCCTGCCCCGACCCGCCGAGCTCGCCACCACGAGCTTCGTTGGGGAGATGGAGGGGTCCCCCTTTATCCTCCTGGCGAGCTCGATCCCGTCCATCCCGGGCATCTGCACGTCCAGGATCGCGAGGTCGTAGGGCTCGCCCGCCTCGGCGGCCCCCCGCAGCATCTCCAGCGCCTTTTGCCCGTCCTCGGCCCCCTCGCCCTTCATCCCCCAAGAGGCGACCTGCTCGTGCAAGATCTTGCGGTTGGTTTCGTTGTCGTCCACCACCAGCGCCCGCAACCTGCCCAGGTGGGCCCTGGGGGTCGAGGTAGGTTGGTGCGCGCCTTCGGGCTGCTTCTCCAAGGGCAGGGCGAAGAAGAAGGTGCTCCCCACCCCCGGCTCGCTCTCTACCCCTATCTCCCCCCCCATCAGCTCCACGAGCTGCTTGCTGATCGCGAGCCCAAGCCCCGTCCCGCCGTAGCGGCGGGTGGTGGAGGCGTCGGCCTGGGAGAAGGAGCGGAACAGGCGTCCTCGCTGCTCCTCGGTCATCCCTATGCCGGTGTCTGAGACCTCGAAGCGCACCACCGCGGAATCTTCCCCGTCCTCGAGCAGCCTGACCACGAGGGCGACCTCGCCCTCCTCGGTGAACTTCACCGCGTTGCCGAGGAGGTTGACGAGGACCTGCCTTATGCGCCCCGGGTCCCCCCTAAGAGCGGTGGGCACGTCGGGCTTTACGAGGCTCGCGATCTCCAAGCCCTTCGCGTGGGCCCTCTCGGCCAGGAGCCCCACCGACTCCTCCACCGCCGCCCTCAGGTCGAAGTCGATCACCTCTAAGTCCATCTTGCCGGCCTCGATCTTTGAGAAGTCGAGGATGTCGTTGATGATGGTCAGCAGATTATCTGCGGAGGATCGTACGGTCTCTGCGTACTCCCTCTGCTCGTCGTCTAGGTCGGTGTCCAGCAGCAGCCCGGTCATGCCGATGACGCCGTTCATGGGGGTGCGGATCTCGTGGGACATGTTCGCAAGGAACTCCGACTTCGCCCGGCTTGCCTCCTCGGCGGCCTCCTTTGCCTGCTTCAGCCCCTGTTCGGCGAGCTTGCGCTCCGTGACGTCGCGGGCGATAGCCGAGACCCCCACGATGGCGTTGGCCGAATCCCTCACCGGGGATACGGTGAGGGAGAGGGGTACGCGCCTGCCGTCCTTGGAGACGCGCTCGGTTTCGTACTCGCTGACGGTCTCCCCTAGACCGACCCTTCGGAGGACATCCATCATCTCGTCCATGTTCTCGGGGGGGGTCAGGACGGAGATGTGCTCCCCCTTGAGCTCCTCCTCGGAGTAGCCGTAAAGCTTCTCCGCGCTCGGGTTCATGCTCACGAGGGTGCCGTCCAAGGTCTTCGAGTCGATGGCGTCGTCCGAGTGCTGCACCAACGATGCCAACCTGGATTGCGCCTCGTCCGCCCGCTTGCGTTCGGCGACGTCGCGCGCGATAGCTACGAACAAGGGTTGGTTCTCGAAGCCGATCTTGCTGACGGTAAGTTCCATCGGAAAGGTCGTACCGTCCTCGCGGCGTCCCGTCACCTGGCGACACTCGCCGGGGACCGCGAAGGGGTCTCCCGATTGGCGAGGGCCCTGTTGGTCGGGGGGAGGTGTCCCTGATGCCGGTGCCAGCATACGGACGTTCCGCCCGATGGCCTTTACCGCGTCGAAACCGAAGAGGCGTTGAGCGGCGCGGTTGAACGACTCGATCGTGCCGTGTTCGTCGTAGGTGATGATACCGTCCGCCACGTTGTCCACCACGGCCCGGACGCGCGCCTCGCTTTCCCGTTGGATAACGAGCGCCTGGCTGAGCCGGACGACGTTGAGCTCGTTCTCCGCCAGAGTAGCGAGTTCGCGTAACGACTCCAGATCCTCTGCGCTCATCTGCCGGGGCCGGCGATCTAGGATGCAGAGCGTGCCGAGCTTCTGATCGTTCGGGCCAACGAGCGGTTGCCCGGCGTAGAACCGGATGCCGGGGTCGCCCGTTACCAGGGGATTGTCCGCAAAGCGTTCGTCGAGCCGAGCATCCGGGATCACCAGCGCATCGTTATGGAGGATGGCGTGGGCGCAGAACGATACGCTGCGGGGGGTTTGATCCACGTCAAGTCCGATACATGACTTGAACCACTGGCGGTTCGCGTCCACCAGGGAAATCAGCGCGATGGGCACATCGAACAGCCGCTGGGCGAGGCGGGTGACGCGATCGAAGCGCTCTTCCCGAGGCGTGTCGAGAATATGCAGGGCCCGCAAGGCGGCGATTCTTTGAGCCTCGTTCGGCGGTAAGGCTGCCTCGGACAACTTATTACTCCTCTCTATGACGGTATGCAACCATATTGCCCTTCCGAGTAAGAGAATGGCCGTTACGTTTACCTCGTAACGCTCCCCGACACGAGGGAAGGCCGCCTTTCGTCATCGATCGTGCGGCGATTCGTCGAGGGTAACCCGACTTCTCCGACTCGCTCATTATGGCGCAAGTCGGGTTTGAGGTAGCGAAGGGTCCCCACTCACCCTCGTAGCGCCGCCGCGTCTCGTGCAGGAGGTCGAGCATGGAGGGGGCCGCAGCCCCGATTAGAACCCCGGCCCTTCTTCATGCCCTTATTCACCCTCTTGCCGAGAGTACGTGTTCTCGGAAGCCCGTATCCACGATCCTGCATGGATCGCGCCGGTATCGCCCACAAAGCCCCTTCGGGGGCGGATCGCCGCGGGAAGGCGAACACAACATCTTGTGGGGGTGAATAAAGATGCAGGGATGTGGTTGGCGAGGTGCGTCCGACAGCTCGTTCGCGGGTACCCGCCCCGGGGTGTTGGTTGAGAACTTTGGGGGCTACAAGAGAGCCGGAGCCCCGAAGGACCCCGGCCTGGTAGTAGGAATGCCCTGCGATCGATTAGTAGGGGTCGATACCGAACTCTTCCTCCGGATTGGCGCCCACGCCCACCAACTCGTTGAACTCGTATGAGCGGGCGCCGACCATCTCCCTGATCCTATCGGCGCCGAGCGTCACCACGGGATGGTAAAGGGACAGGCTAAACCCAGAGCGGGAACCGGGATGGAGCGTTAGAAG
>JADDPV010000091.1 GCA_016781705.1 Rubrobacter sp. | reverse complement strand
AACCTGGGCTCCGTCCCCGACTTCGGCACCGAGCCCTTGGGGCCGACGATGGAGGAGGTGGTCGAGCTCTTGTACCGGCTCGGGCGCGCCGTCGGCAGAGACGGGTTCGGGGGCATCTCCGTGATGGCGACCCCCCACGACGCCAGGGCGCTCCACCAGGCGTTGATCTACGTGCTGCTCTACGCGTTCGCCGGGGTGGTCTCCCACGACGGTACGGGGCATCATCGAAGGTGAGCACAATGCCCCCGCACCTCAGGACTCTGGAAGAGATCGAAAGACCCGCATCCTAGCTCGTCGAGGTCCTGCGCGCGGAGGGGATCGAGGTATGGGCTACGGCCTTTGGCACAAGACCGGCTGGCACCGAGTCTACGACCCCTACATACGGCGGGGGACTCCGACCCTTTGCTATCCTGAACGCATGAGAGGTGAGGCGAGGACCGAGCAGTCCGGGGCTGGGAGGTGGTCGTTCTGGTTGTCTCTCTTCGGCGGCGGCGTGTTCTCTTGCATGCTCGCTTTGCTGTCGTTGGTGGACCGTTGGGAGTCAGCGAGGGGCGAAAGCATCGACACGTCGGGGTTGGCGACGGTCTTCGCCTTCGTGATACTGGGGAGCCTGCTCCTTACCGTGGTGGCACTGGTGCTCGGCGTGGTGGGGACGCTGCAACGCCGGCGCAGAAAGCTGTTCGCTCTCCTCGGGACCACCATAAGCGCCGTCGTCCTGCTCGTCGCCTCCTACGGGTTCTTGTGGGATCTCGTCGCAGAGGCAGCCCGGGGATTGCGGTAGGGTCTACTAGGCCGGCGGGCCAAGTTCGTGGGGGTAAGATACGGTCATGGAGCCCTGGAGCGACCACGAGGCCCGGTGGATCAGGAGGGCCGCCGAGGACGTCATACGCGAGCGCCGTCCCCGGGTCACGAGCTCAGCGCGGAGGAGGACCGGGAGGTGAGCCGGCTCGTGGTCAACCGCCGCCTTGCCGCCGAGGCGCGGGACCTTGAGACCTACCGGATCGTCCACGGTCGGCTGGTTCGCCTCTTCGTGGGGAGCTACGCCCGCTGGATCCGCGGGCACCGACGCACCGCGGCGCAGCTTCGTGCTCCAAGATGAACCCCTCGGCGGCGGACCGCGGGCTGACTCCGGAAGGGGGAGACGATGAGGGACTTGGCCGATAGGACGATCCTGGTGACGGGCGCCACCGACGGCCTGGGAAGGCGCTTGGCCCTAGATCTCGCGGGGAGGGGCGCCGCGGTGCTGCTGCACGGTCGCGACGAGGGGCGCTGCGAAGCCGCGCTGGGGGAGATATGGAGGCAGACGGGCAACGAGAGGTTAACCTGCTACCTGGCCGACTTCTCCTCGCTCGGCGAGGTGCGCGCGATGGCAGGGCGGATCCTCGCCGACCACGACCGCCTCGACACGCTCGTCAACAACGCGGGCATCATCTCCGGGGAGCGCAGGGAGAGCGAGGACGGCGTCGAGCTGACCTTCGCGGTCAACCACCTCGCCCACTTCTTGCTCACCAACCTGCTCGTACCGCTGCTGCGCGTCTCTGCGCCCTCGCGCATCGTAAACGTCGCCTCGGCGGCGCAGAGGCCCATAAACTTCCGCGACCCCATGCTGAGGCGCGGCTACGAAGGGATGAGGGCCTACTCCCACAGCAAGCTGGCCCAGGTGATGTTCACCTTCTCCCTGGCCGAGCGCCTCTCGGGTACCGGCGTGAGCGCGAACGCCCTGCACCCGGCTTCCCTGATGGACACCAAGATGGTCCGCGGGACCTTCGGCTACGCCGCGAGCACCGTGGAGGAGGGGGCGGAGGCGACCGTGCATCTGGCCGCCTCGCCGGAGGTGGAGGGGGCCACGGGCCGCTACTTCGACGGGCGGCGCGAGGCACGCGCGAACCGTCAAGCGTACGACGCCGGGGCAAGGGAGGGGCTGTGGACCTTGAGTGAGGAGCTATGCGGGCGGTTCCTGGACCCATTGCATGATGACCGTGACTGATGCGCGTGTCGCGCGTGTCGACGCAGGGGATCCGTAGGGCTTGTTCGGTAGACAGGTTCGGCCTCGCCTAACTTTTCGTCGCCCCGGCCACGCGCTTCCCCACATTGTGGCCCGAGCTGCTCCAGCGCTGCCAGGATCCGGGTTCGACGGTCGAAGAGGTTCGCGAGGTCGCGGAGGACTTCCGCGCCGTCCGGGTACGGCAGGATCGTACGCTTGCCCTCGCGAGCTGGCGAGCGGTGTTGGCATTCGTCTTACGTGCCCTCGATACCGAGAGGGAGATCCTCGCCGCTTCCGACGTGCAACAACTACAAGGTCTGTGCGAGCGCATGGACAGCGACGCCTTCCTGCCGCTACGTTCGGAAGAGCTCACCTCCGACACGGGGGCGCGTGTCCGCCAATACTGCGAGATCGTCAACCTCGTCACCGACGAAGTCGTGGCCGCAGGCGTCGCCTCGATCAAGGGCTTTCGTTCCGCGGGAGGGGCTGGCTACTACGGTCGCTTTCTGGCCCTTCACGGCAACCAATGTTTCTTTCAATTCAACGCCTCGCTCTGGGCGAAACGGCGGGCGACCCCGCTCTGGCTACGCATCGACGAGGCGGAGACGAAGCGGTGGCTGAAGGACGCCCTGGCAACTTTGGAGCTGAAGCAGCCTCCTCGACTCATCGCCGACGGGGACGCCCTCCACGTGCCGCTGGCCGTCCCGACCGGGGTGGAGAAGCGGAAGGTGGTCTCGGCCGTGTTTGCACAGGTCAAGGAAGTAACCGAACTGCTGCGTGCCCACGAGTGACCACAGTTGGAGGCGACAGGCGGTAGCCGGCGGCTACGGGGACGGTGCGAGACAGAACCTCTGCGGCCTTCATCAACTGTTTCACAGGAGCGTCCGGCGCCTTCAGGTACTTTATCTCCGCCTTTAGCAGATCGCCTCCTCTTCCACTACTTGTTCCTCTTCTCGGAATGCGCCTTGGCGACGAGCTATCCCAGGAGGTCCCGTCCACGTACTCGCGGACCACTCGGCCGTCCACCTTTGTGCTTCTCGTGTAGTAAGGGCCGCTGCACCGTCGCTTGTCCTAGCCAACTACGTACTCGCTGAGTCGCGAGAACAAAGCAGAGCCGGGACTGGAACGCAACGGCGAGGTCGACTGCGATTGGATCCTGAATAGCTCGGCACAATGCTTTTGGCTACAAGCACTCGTGACACTCGCAACCGATGGAGTGAGTCAGAGCGGCCTCCACTACCGCTGCGTGGCGCTGCCAGTCCCCGTCCCGCCAGCCGCGGCGACGGAGGATACTCTTCGTTACCCGCTCTATGACCTCGCGGTTCACTGGCTCGCTGCGTCGGTAGAACGCGGCCTGCTCCGACGGCCCACTCCCCGGCTTGCCGATCTCCGCCCAAACCTCAGAGACTGTGAGCGTACGTCCCCCTTCATTCGTTTCCTTTTCGTTGCCAGAAACCCGACCGACCCGACCATTAGCCTTGTTCTCCGCGTAGGCGTCCGGATCGTTCCGGTCGGGTTCTTGGTCGGAGCCGTACTGCTCACCCGACTGCTTCTCATCCGTAACCCGACCATTGGAAGCAAGTTTTTGGGCCAGGTCGGCTTGTTGGCCGGGTCTAGGTCGGGTCTCCGAGCGCTCGCCCGACCACAGCGGCGGCGCGTCATCCGCTTGGCCACGCTGCTTTTCTGGCCTCTGGTCGGGTTGGTCGGGTTCGGCAAGAGAAACGACGAGAAAATCGCTCGCGGTGTGCAGCACGTTCTTTCGGGAGCCCTCGAGGGCTCGCCGAACGGTCAGGACCTGCCGTCCGCTGTCTTTCGATCGGAGAAGCCCCCGTTCGTCCAGCCGCTTCTTTAGGGTTTGCTTCGTCACGGTCAGCGCGTCGCCGGAGTCTCGCCCCTGTCTCTGGGCGGCGGCGAACGCGGCGTCGGGCTCGAGGTAGAGGTTCTCCCCGTCGAGCCAGCCCACTCGTGCACCCTGCGGGCGCCATTCTTCCCCTAGGATCCTCCAGCCCCACGCTCCGGGCGTCTTCGGCTCTAGGCCAGGTACAGAGGCGACGTGCGCGGCGCCGCTCGCTATCGCGGCGCCCAAAAGCTCCCTAAACCTCCGTGTCGGGTCACCGGCGGCCTGGTGGTGGCCCTGCTCGGCGGCGACCTCGCAGAGGGCCCGCCATCCCCTCGACCACAAATCCTCCGCTTCCCGCTCTTCTACGGCCCCGACTTCGGAAGCGAAGAGGAGGAAGTACCTCAGCCCCAGCGCCAGATCCGCGACGGCCGCGGGCGTGCGTCTGTGTTGGCCGCTCCGGCCCACCGCGTCGCGCAGCGTGGCGCGCTCTTCCCGCAAGGAACGGTGCACCCCTTCGTAGCGCCCAGCGAGCCAGCACACGAACCCTGCCATAGCAGCTGCGTAGAGCCCTTCGGAGGCGTCTCGCTGACGCTCCTTGAGCTTGCTCCAGTCGAGCTGTCCGGGGGAGAGCTCGAGGGTCACCATCCTAGCCCTCAGGCTCTGGCCGTTGGGGACGTCCTCCCCGGTGGAGAGTATGAGCGCCCGCGGCGGCTTCTCCGGCCTCAGGGTTAAGAGTGCATTTCAAAACCCTGTTGGAGACAGGCGGGTCGCGAGTAAAGGTGCGCAGATCGCGGCAATTATTCCCTCATTTCGGGCGTGTTCTGATCCGCCCAGGCACCTCGGCTCGCGGTTTTGAAATGCGCTCTAAGTCCCGACTCATCCTGCCCCGGCCGGCGGCGTTGCCCTTGGCCCTGAGCACCCGGTCGGCCTTCTTGTGCCAGCGTTGCACGTCGTAGGAGCCGCCGGTGGGGGCGAAGTCGTCTAAAACCATCAACTGATCCTTGAGCTGGAAGGCCTGGTCCTCGATGGCGTTCTCCGTGCTCTCCCAAGACGTCAAGTTGCGGGCGTCGAGTCCCGCGCCGAAGTGCTGTTGGAAGAGCGCCGCGAGTTCGCTCTTCCCCTCGCCCGTACGGCCGGAGAGGTGGATGCCGAAGTCGGTTTCTCCCAGGGCTGAGCGGTAGGCGCCGGAGAAGAGCGGCACGACCGCGTCCTCCGGAGCTAGCTCCCAGAGCGCGAGCGAAGCCCTCACCGCACGCACGAGCTCGTTCCCCAAGGGCGGCTCCGGCAGCTCCCGCTTGGACAGGCTACCCGGGAGCTCTACCCGTAAGGCGGGAACCGCGCCCTCGAGGCCGATGCCGCCTGCGGCGTGCAGATAGACCCAACGGCCCTCCGTCTTACGCCAGCCTGTGTGCGCGTATGAGTGGCGCACCGGAACCTCGCCGGAGAGCTCCTGTATCGCGGTCCTCGCGCGGTCTTTCAACCCGAAGCCTGGCTGCACTATGGCCCCTGCCCCCAAATGCTCCGTCACCCACCCCATACAGCCGAACTTCGCGGCCGGGACGGCGAACGCCTGCTTTCTAGCCCCGAGCGTGGCCTCGATCTCGAAGCTGCGCCAGACCTCCGCGCCGTCGTCCTCGATCACGTCCGCAGTGATCGTGGCGGTAAAGTTGGTCAGCGCCGTGGGAACAATCCCATCCTGGGTGCTCCTCTTCCACACGAGCCCGGACGGCGTCGCCCTGTAAGGGTGGGATGGCTCTTCCTCTTGCGGTGAATGCCTCCTGAGCTCCGGCGTGGCATGTGACAGGAGGTCTTCGACGGGGTGGCCCGTCGCGAGGTAATCGTCGACGCCCTGCTTAGTTCCGCCCTCGCCGGGGGGGAGATAGATCAACGCGACGTTCGCCTTACGGCTCTCGAGAAACCCCTTCAGCCGACAGAGCGCGGAGTAAACCTGCCGATTCTCCATGACGTCTGAGTCATACACAATGTAGACCTTGCGGCCCTCGAGGGCCACGTGCTCCCAAGCGGCGAGAACCGTCTTGCCGCCGTGCTCGTTGGTGCCCCGCCAGTTCCACACCCCGACCAAGGAGACGACGACGAGCTCCCGGCTGGCCAAAGCGTCACCCTTCTTGATTCCCTCGGTGACGAACAGGGGCAGGTGTGGGTCCCGAATCTTCTTCATGGCCGGGTGCACGTCCAGCGCCATGCGCTCGCCACCGGGGGTTTCGTACTTCACCGGCTTGCCGTTCTTTATGCGCGGAGTATTCGGGCGCGCCTGGTAGAGGACGATCTCTCCGGTTGGATCGTAGATCGGGATGAGGAGCGCCGGAACGTTGCGCTGGAAGCTGCCGAAACCCAGCCGTCCGAGTTCGACCTTCGTCGTCACCGTCCGATATCCCCGCTCCTCTGCCAGCCCGCGAGATATGCCGGACTCCTTCAGGAGCATCGCCTCGTGCTCGGGTGAGAGCTGGCTCTTTACGACTGCATCCTTTCCGGGCGGCGAATCAGGGGTGTCTGCACCCTCGCGCTCGGGTATGCTTGCCTGGGCGCGATCGTCGATCTTCTTCGCGCCACTCTCTCCTTCGGCGGCTTCCCCTAAGGTGCCGGTGGGGCTTCCCTTCATATGCTTAAGCCACCGGGCGATGCGAGAAGTTGTTCGCTTCGTTGGACGTTTCACAGGCTGCTCTCCTCCATGAACTGGTCCAGCGAACGGCGCTCGATTCGCACTGCCCGCCCTACGCGGGCCGCCTTTATCCTGCGGGCGCTGATGAGCTGCCACAGCGTCGTCCTCGACAGGTTCGAGTAGGCTTCCGCCTGCTTGTAGTCGAGCCACGCAGGCGTGATGGCGGGTTCGAAGCCATCAATCGGCACGATAGACCTCCTTCGCACAACGGGGTTACGGGTAAGAGTCGCGGGACTCGGCCTGCAAGTACTCCTGAGATCGGAATACTAGATTGGCGGTTCCGGCTACTTAATAACCCCCCGCATGCCAGGCTGGATAGGATACCGAAACCGACCTTATTGCGGTCCTTCGATAAGTGGGGAGAATGCGAACTGCGCCGCTTGGTTTCCTTGGTGCGTTTCTGCGCGAACGATATTCGGATCCCGATTTTTGCGGCCCCGTGTCGGTTTTGCGCCCTGTTGGGCCTGACATCGAGAGGTGCCGGCCCGTGAGACGATCGACTTTCTTGACCTTTTCGTTTACCCTATGGTCCTCGGCGGCTTCGCTACCATCCGCGACCCTCTCCCACACCCGGGGATGCACGTCGAGGACAACCCTCGAGCAGCTCGGGGACTCGTACCTCAGATGCTTGCCTCTCCCGCCCTTGCGGGCACGGCCCTGCCAGGGCTGCGTGCTTCGCGTCTGCGCGGACGGGGAGTAGAGCGGCACCACCATATCGACTCGGCCGCTAATGATTAAGTGTATGCGCTCGGCAGCGATCTCGGGAGAAACATCGGGCTTCCCGAGGACCATTCGACAGGGTATGTCGGACAGACAGAGCGGGCGCCTTCCCCGGTACAACCCCTCGTACCTTCGGTCTGAGAGGCGGAGATCCGTCAGATGCCGACCGGAGACGGGCCTCCTATCTTCGTCGTTTCCGACTTCCTGCTGTCCCTCATCGTAGATTGGACTACAATGCAATTGGGATTCACCTTCCCGGGAAGACAGGCGGTGAGCATCCGTAATGCCGTGGTCGCTCGCCGCCTTCTCCCTAGTAGGGCTCCCGGTAGAGATCGGCTACGGTGACGCCTAGTGCGGCTGCGAGCTTGCGGGCCGACGTAGGACGGATATCCCTGTCGTGCTCGGCTCGGACGACGGTGTTCTCCGTGAGCCCGCTTTGTGCCGCCACATCCCTCATCGTGTAGCCCAGCCTCTCTCGAGAGCGGAGTACTTTTGTCTTGTCTAGCCTCATTCCGTTCATGCTCCTCTAGGGCGTGGGACTTATGCGAGTGCTTTCTGCCTGCAAGCACTGTTCGCCTGTTTACACGATGGTGTTCCAATGTTACAGCGTTGAACAGCCAAAAATCAAGCGTAATTACAATATAATGAAGATAATAGGTCAGTAGTCTCCTAGGAGGCCATCGGCCGCGTCCCACCTCCGCCCTTCGAACGGGCGCGTCATCGGGGGAGAAGAATCCGCCCGAGACCTGGGCCACCGAGGATCGGTCCAGGGGTTCCCGACGTTGATTTGGAATTAAAATCCGGGCAGGCCAGAAGCACAGCTCAGGAGGAGGGCGAGGAAAAGTGGGAGGACTGGGATCGGGAAGATGGCCGGGCTACATGAGCCTCACTATCCCGTTGAAGGAGACCACCGAGGACTACTTCCCCCTGGACATACGCGCGGTCAAGCGCCACGGCTTGATCGCTCCAGGAACGGAGGAGATACCGGGCGTGGCCCTCATCGAGTGGGTATCCTCGGGCTTCGGCGCCCGGGAGGGAACCTTCCTCAGGCCATGGTTCCTGTGCCCGCGGGACGGGTGTGGGAGGAGGGTGGCCATACTCTACGGGCGCACGGACACGGAGAGCCACCCCGAGTGGGCCTGCAGGAGATGCCTAGACCTGTGCTACCCGGTGGAGATGGAGAGCCACGCCGAACGCGCCGGAAGGAGGATGCACAAGGCCAGGGCCAGGCTAGGTTCCGGGGCCGAGAAGCCCAAGAGGATGCGCCACGAAACGTTCGTGAGGCTCGGCATGAAGTACCTAGAGGCCCGCAAGGAGTATGTCGAGGCCCTGCGGGAGCAGCACCTCCGCACACTCGAGCAGATGGAGCAAGAGAGGATCAAGTACGACCTCTAAACAGCTTATCCTACCACAGGGCCCAGTCTTACGCTACTCGAACACCTTGGATGGACTGTTTCATGGGGCCGTGGTGCTGTGCGAATCGGGTGCCGACTGCCACTTTTTCGCCTACATGCTCGACGCCGAAGAATAGGGCTCAAATTACTGCTCAATCACTGTAGTGGCAACTACTGCATGCCAAAGGTGATCGACCCACTTTGAGCGGTTCTCTTGCCGGTCCGGATCATAGCGGACTCTCGGAAGAACGGCTGTAGCAGGGAAATTCCAAAGCTGGGGCACGGCGTTGTGTGCCGGAGCGATGCTAGAGTGTGGCAGAACGGAGCTTCGGAGGGGGACGTGTTGAGCCGTATCCAAGACAACCTGGAATATGTCCTTGCCGACTATGCTGATGCGAGAGCGATACCGCATGGCAGCAAAAGCTTGCTGTGGCAAGCGTTCAAGAACCTAGAAAAGGCTTTCACCTCTTACCCTCCGTTGTTGAGGCGTCCAAACCTCCGGATAGAGTGGAACGTGGGCGAAGGAAACTGGGTAGATGTTCCTTGGCTAGCCGTGCTTGATGGGCGGAAAACCTCAACCGTGCAACGGGGGGTGTACTGCATGTACATCTTCCGCCAGGACATGTCGGGATTGTACCTAATCTTCAATCAGGGCATTACGGAGATGAGGAACAAGCACGGCAGGGTTAAGGCCCGAAAGCTCCTTAAAGTAAGCGCCGCAAGGCTACGTAGGCGTATGTGCGGCGATCTTCCTAAGTACGGGTTCCGCCTCGATGACGAGATTGACCTACGCGCAGGTTTGCACCTGGGGACTGACTACAAGCATTCCACTATAGCCTACAAGCTCTACCGGCTCGACGAAGTGCCCGACGACGAAGCTCTGTTGGAAGACCTAAGTACGAACAGATAAATTCTGACGGGTGTAGGATGCGGGAGAAGGAGGAG
>JADDPV010000188.1 GCA_016781705.1 Rubrobacter sp. | reverse complement strand
AGAGCTTACGCGAGAGAGCCGAATCATCTTCCCGATGCGTGGTTCTGGGTCGAGGAATCCTTTGGAGGATCGAGTGGGGTGGTGGAGGTTCCCGGCGCCCCGCAGAGCCAAAAGATCGTTAGGCGCTGCATCAAAGGGATAATCGCCGAGGCACCCTCCCCTAGGTAGGCGCAAGCCCTTTGGCCGTACGCAAAATCTTCTCAAGGGGAATTTTCCTGCAAACGACGGTGTTTCATTCGGGATTCATTCGGGATTCATTCGGGATTCATCGCCCTCTGTCCATGGGGATTCATTCGGGATTCATTCGGGATTCATCCAGAATTCATCGCCCTCTGTCACGATGAATTAACGATCGGAGCTAACAGGGTCGGCTCCCTCCGCGAGCCGGCTCACGTCGGAAAGGATGAACGATAGATACCCAGCCTCCACCCGCGGCTTTCTTCGACATCGGGAACACCCTCGGATCCGCCCGCTTGTCTCCCCGGCGGCCCCACCGACTCGAGCGGTTGGACGTCTACCCGCAGGTCCCGGCCGTGCTCCAAGGGTTGCGCGACAGCGGCGTTCGACTCGGGATCATACCGGACGTGGGCCAGGAAAACGAAGAAGACGTGAGAAGGGCGCTCGAAGAAGGTCGAATCTACGACTCCTTCGAGCCAAACTTGCTCGTCTACGGCCAAAAGAACTCCCCAGAGGTATTCGGGCGCGCCGCCCAGCAGGCCGGCCATTCCGCAACCCCCGAACGGTGCGTGTACGTCGGCGAGGACCGGGACGAACGGAGCTACGCGTTGGAAGCCGGCTTCCGCGTGGCGCCGCATCCGCGCTTGGCCCGGGAGGTGTTAAACGGCAGCCGCTTGAGATACATCCGGGTTACCGTGCCAGCGGAGTACCGTGGCAGCGCGGGGTGGCGCGAGGCCATTGGGGGGTTGCCCGTGGTCCCGATACACGTCACCGGCGAGGACGGCACCACGGTGTACGCGATCGCGACCTCCGGCGCCGCTTCGCAACTCGACGACCTGGGGTTCGAGGTGCTGCGGCTCGGGGGCGAGGACCTCCCGCTGGCCACCGCGGCGTATCTCCTGCGCGACGACAGGCAAACCCGCACCGGCTTCCTGGCGCCGGAAGGGGGATCGGGCAGCTTCTTCGGCGCGGACGAGGAGTCCCGGTGGGTGTTGGCGTCCTCGGAGGGGGGCCTCTACGTCGCCCTGCCCGCGGGGCGCTCGGTCGAGCGGTACCACTTCGAGGGGGCGCTCCACGGCCACAACCTCAAGCTGATGCCCGGCATGGGCCTGCTCGAGCCGTCCGGGCTGAACCAGGGGGCGAGCCTGCTTCCCTCGCCCCCGGTCGAACCCGCGTTGAGCCGGGAAGAGGTCGAGGCGTTCTGGCGCGAGATAACCCCGGAATCGGTTGCGGCCGACGTGGACCGTTACTCCGGGAAGAGGCCGACCGAGGACGTGGGTGGAACCGTGATCAAGAGCAGGCACGTCCAACACGAGCACAACGCCCTGGCGGTAGCGGCACTCGCACTAGACCTCGAGGAGATAGGCGGCGACGACTTCTTGGTCAGCCTTCACCGGTTCACTGAAGTTACCACAAAGGGGAGCTACGCCCTGGACAACGTGGAGGCGGAGTTGCCCGGGAGCGAGCTTGAGGAGATAGTCCTGATCACGGCCCACCTGGACTCGACCGCGGCCTTCACCGACTTCGAAGGTCGCGAGTATGATCCGGACGAAGACCCCGCTCCCGGCGCCGACGACGACGGCAGCGGCATCGCTGCGGTCTTGGCGGCCGCGCGCGCGATCAAAAGGCTGAGCGCGCTCAAGCGGCCCAAGCGGACCATCCGCTTCGTGCTCTTCAACGCCGAGGAGGAGGGCCTCGTCGGCAGCGGGGAGTACGCCCGGGACCAGCGCGCGCTGGCGGTTCCCATAGTCGCCGTGTACCAGATGGACATGATGGGGTACAACGTGGAAGCCCCCCGCACGTACGAGATCCATGCTGGGGCGGACTCCCAACATGTTCAAGACAGATCTCTTGTGCTCGCGGAAAGGATCGGGAGGCTATCCGAACAGGTCTCTCCGAACCTTCCCATCCCACAAATCTATCTGAACGAAGGTTTGGCGCAGGCGGACAAGGATCCCGCGTACAACAGGAGCGACCACCACAACTTCCACCTGGTGAGGTACGCCGCTTGCGCTGCTACGGAAGATTTCTTCGCGGGCCCGCACCCGGACTCGCCCCAAAGCGAAGGCAACCCGAACTACCACAAGACGTCGGACACGTTCGTCGACTCCGGGTACGCGGCGGACATCGCCCGCGCGGTCGCCGCGGCGGCGTGGGCGACCGCCAACTTGTGATGCGTCTATGCGGGACAAACACGCAACGGCCCTTCTAGGTGAACGGGTCACGAAAGGAGATGTACAGAAAGAGCTTGAAGGATTGCTTACCGTGATAGTGCCAGCAGCTAACCCGACTAACTTCATCAAGGAGGTTTAACCGTGCACGCCCATTGCGACTCGCTCCATTGCTTCCTACCGCCTGACGTACTGGACCACATGATTCAGTCTGACGACCCTACGGTTAGAGAAGCGGCCGCCAGGACCATGGCCACAAGCGCCGCTCTCCGCTCTCGTCGGGTCACCATTGCCGGCATACCCGGGTTCGCGGGAACGCCGTCACCCACCGGCGGCAAGCACCGCCTCGTGTACGATGCGCAAAGGCGTTACGAGAATATCTTGGATAACCTCGTTCGTCAGGAGGGGCAGAACCCGATTACCGACGAGGCCGTCAACGAAGCTTACGATAACGCGGGAATCACCTACGACTTCTACAACGAGGTGTTCCAGCGGAATTCTATCGACGCTGCCGGAATGGCCCTCATATCTGTCGTTCATTACGGCGAAAACGAGGACAACGCCTTCTGGACCGGCGATAAAATGCTCTATTGCGACGGGGGTATCATCTTCGGCTCCACTACTCAGGACATTGACGTAGCCGCCCACGAGTTCACCCACGGTGTCATCCAGTACGAATCCCGCCTGGAGTATCGTAACCAGTCCGGCGCGCTCAACGAGAGTTTCGCCGACGTCTTCGGTGTTCTGGCGAAGCAGCGGTTCAATAACCAGACCGTCGAGGGAGCCAATTGGTGGCTCGGTGGCGACATCTTGGCGCCCGCACTAAAGGAGCGGGGGGTCCGGGGGATCCGAACGCTGACCAAGGATAAAGCTTACGAGAATGATCCCCTACTCGGCACCGACCGGCAACCCAAACACATGAGGGATCTGTACACGGGTTCCGCGGATCGCGGCGGGGTGCACATAAACTCGGGCATCCCCAATCACGCCTTCTACCTTGTCGCGACCGAACTCGGTGGGTACGCGTGGGAGAGCGCAGGCGCGATCTGGTACAAGGCGTTGAGAGCGCTTTCCTATTACAGTAACTTCGAGGACGCCGCCAGAATGAGCTACCAGATCGCTGGCGCGGACTACGGTATAAATAGCCGCGAACAGCAGGCCGTAGGGGAGGCATGGGCCGCAGTAGGACTCGCTGTGGAAAAAGTACGAGTCGTCGCCTAGAAACAGGGCTCACGCTCGATTGAGGGTAAGGTTTTCGATGACGAGGGTTGGGACATATAAGTGTACAAAGTGAGTAGTCGGCTAAAGGCGGTCGTCCGCACCAGATGAAGGTGGTTTTCCGACAATCCGGTGGGTTCGCGGGTTTGATCCGGGGCGTGGAGTTGGACACAGACAACTTACCACCGGAGGAAGCGGCGGAGTTGCATTCTTTGGTGCAACAGAGCGACCTACAGAGCACCACAACAGGAGGAAACGAGTCCAGCTGGCGTGATCTGCAAGAGTACGAGATCAGCGTAGAAACCGGCCAGGGTGTTTACGATGTCGCCTTCGACGACAGCAACATCCCCGCCGGGGCGGCTCCGCTGCTCGACTTCCTTAAAAGGCGCTCCGAGTCAAGGCCGCTGACGTAATCACGAGAAAATGTTTCTGGGGGCACCACTCCGGTGGTGCTCCCACGATCGTTTGGTCCTATTGGACCCTGAGGGGGTACGGCAGGATAAGCGATGACAGGTTCATTGCCCTCTGTCATCGCCGAGTTTAATTGTTGGGGTCCCAGGGTGAAGTGGTCGGGTGAAACGCGGAATAACTCCGGATTCGACTCCCATAAAGCTCGGATGGTCTCGTAGGGCGTCTCCCACCTCAACGCTTTCAGGTGCTCGGCGAAGTTGTAGGCCGCAAGGTAGTCGGCTATGTGGTACCCGAGCTGCCGGTAAGCCTCGTATTGGTAGGTCCTTACGGTCGCCTCCTTGAGCGTGCGGATCATGCACTCGGCCTGGCCGTTGGTCCAGGGGCGGTAGGGCTCGGTGAGACGATGCTCGATGCCGTGGGCTCGGCAGAGTCGGCCGAAGGGGCGGGGGGACCCGTAACGGCGCGGCTTACCGGTATCGGCGAACTGGATGCCGTTGTCGGTCAAGATGGCGTGGACGCGCGGTAAGGGACGGGGCCCGCAAAAGCGCCTTGAGAAACGCGACGGAGGTGAGGGTGGTGGCCCTGCGATAAAGGCGAGCGAAGGCGAACTTGGAGGTGCGGTCCACAGCCACGAAGAGGTGGGCCTTGCCCTGCTCGACCCTCACCTCGGGAACGTCTATGCGGAAGTAGCCGATCTCGTAGTCCTTGAATCGTCCCCGGCGCTCTCGAGCGGGGCGAGGCAGCCGCGAGACACCGTGGCGTTTGAGGCAGCGGTGCAGCGCGGAGCGGGTGTGATCTCGCCGACGCCCTTGGCGTGGGCGCGAGCGATGACCGCTTGTATCCTGGACCTGTTCCCGGCCTCGCCTCAGCCCGCGTGCTCCCTACCCAGCACGATGGGCTCTCTCAAATACCACGGCTCCAACTGACAGGGCAGCGAGGTCGCGGCGAACATCCACGCGTCGTCGCGCCGACCGGGGGCAGCTTGTCCCGCCGGCGAAGCTCCAGGAGGCGCTGTAGGTCGCTCCGGCGGCACAGGGCGAGGGAGGTCGTGAAACGCTGCCACTACCGAAGACGGGGAGCGGTCTATGGTGATCGACTGCGGCTGTAGTATTGGAGGTACCTGCCCCTCTTCTTGGTGCAAGCCCTTTGGCCGTCCGCAAAATCTTCCCAAGAAAATCTCCTGCAAACGCTGGGAATTCATTCGGGATTCATTCGGGATTCATTGGAAATTCATCACCGTCTGTTTCGATGAGTTTAGCGAGTGAAGCTAGCTCAGGGGCGGCTCGGCGAGTCGGCCCACGTCGTCGGAAAGAACCCACTTCGGGAAGGGAGGAAGATGGATACCCGGCATCTGCCCGCGGCTTTCTTCGACATCGGGAGCACTCTCGGCGCCGTGCGCCTCTCCCCCCAGCAGCCCCATCAAATCGAGCGGATGGACCCCTACCCGCAGGTCTCGGCCGTGCTCGAACGGCTGCGCGAGGGCGGCGTCCGGCTCGGGATCTTGTCGGACGCGGGCCAGGGAACGGAAGGGAACGTCCGGGGTATGCTCGGGGAGGCCGGCCTCTCCGGGTTTTTCGAGCCGGACCTGCTCGTCTTCGGCGACAAGGGCTCGCCCGCTACCTTCGCGCGGGCCGCCGAGCAAGCCGGCCATTCCGCGGCACCCGAGCGGTGCGTGTACGTCGGCGAGGACCGCGACGAGCGCGGCCGGGCGCTGGAGGCCGGCCTCCGCGCGGCGCCGCACCCGCGCCTGGCCCGGGAGGTGCTGAACGGCGGCCGCCTGCGGTACGTCCGGGTGTCCGTGCCGGCGGAGTACCGTGGCAGCGAGGGGTGGCGCGAGGCCATCGGGGGGTTGCCCGTGGTCCCGATACACGTCACCGGCGAGGACGGCACCACGGTGTACGCGATCGCGACCTCCGGCGCCGCTTCGCAACTCGACGACCTGGGGTTCGAGGTGCTGCGGCTCGGGGGCGAGGACCTCCCGCTGGCCACCGCGGCGTATCTCCTGCGCGACGACAGGCAAACCCGCACCGGCTTCCTGGCGCCGGAAGGGGGATCGGGCAGCTTCTTCGGCGCGGACGAGGAGTCCCGGTGGGTGTTGGCGTCCTCGGAGGGGGGCCTCTACGTCGCCCTGCCCGCGGGGCGCTCGGTCGAGGAGTACCACTTCGAGGATGCGATGCACGGCCACAACCTCAAGCTGATGCCCGGCATGGCCCTGCTCGAACCGCTTGGGCCGGGCCAGGCGACGGGCCTGCTCCCCTCCCCCCCTGTCGAACCCTCGTTGAGTCAGGAGGAGATCGAGGCGTTCCTCGGCGGCATCACCGCCGAATCCATCGCCGCCGATCTCAAGCGTTTCGGGGAGAACATCAGGAGCAGGCATGTCCAGCACGAGGACAACGCCCGGGCGGTGGCGACCCTGGTGGCGGATCTCGAGAAGATAGGCGGCGGCGAGTTCTTGGTCGGTTTGCACCGCTTCACCCACGAGGGGCGCGGCCTGGACAACGTGGAGGCGGAGCTGCCCGGGAGCGAGCTTGAGGAGATAGTCCTGGTCACGGCCCACCTGGACTCGACCGCGCAGTCTACGGTGGGCTACGATCCCAGGAGGGACGACGCCCCCGGCGCCGACGACGACCTGAGCGGGACCATCGCGGTCTTGGCGGCCGCGCGCGTAATCAGGAAACTGAGCGCGGTCGCGCCGCCCAGGCGGACCATCCGCTTCGTGCTCTTCAACGCCGAGGAGCACGGTCTCGTCGGCAGCAAAGCCTACGCCGCGGACGAGGCCGCGCTGGCCGTCCCCATAGTCGCCGTGTACCAGATGGACATGATCGGCTACAACAGGCAGTCCCCCCGCACCTACGAGGTGCATGCCGGTATCGGGAGGTTTCCTGGCGTAGAGCAGAGGTCGCTCACGCTCGCCGAGAGGATCGGGAGGCTCGCCGAACTCGTCTCCCCGAACCTCCCCCCCCCCAGATCTACCTGAGCAAGGACCCCGACCCCGCGGAGGGGAGGAGCGACCACGCGAGCTTTCAGCTGGTAGGCTACCCTGCTTGCGCGACCTCCGAAGACTTCTTCGCGGGCCCTGGCCCGGACTCGCCCCAAAGCGAGGCCAATCCGAATTACCACAAGAAGACCGACACGTTCGTCGACCCCGAGTACGCTGCGGACATCGCCCGCGCGGTCGCCGCGGCAGCGTGGGCTACAGCCAACTCGTAGGGGCGACCGCTAAAAACCGGTGGAGCCCAAGGCACCACCCTGAGCAGGAGGAGGAGGACCGCAGGCCATGAGCAGGGAAATCGATCGTCGCGACTTTAGCGCCGACAAGAGCGAGGTGCGCCAGAGCGAACTGGAGAGCTTGGCGTCCGAGGTCTCGCAGAACCTACAAGGGGACCATCGGATCCGCATTACCAATTTCGACGCGGCCACCGGCAACCCCGCGGCGATCATCTCGGAGGACGCACCCGCGGAGGAGGGCAACTACATTAACCGCGCCCTGGCCCACGTCCAGGCCATCAGCGGGGCTTTGGGCCTGGTGGAGACCCAACCAACCGAGTTTGCGGCGCCCCCGAAGGAGCAGACGACCAGCAGCGGCGCGAAGGCCGTTCACCTGCAGCAGCAGTACAAGGGCATACCTATCTTTCAGGCGGCGCAAACGGTGCGCTTTGCGCCCGACCACAGGCTGACAGAGACCGTGGGGAGCAGCGTCACCATCTCCGAAGAGAAGGACGTCTCGCCCAGGCTCTCCGTCGAAGAGGCCGTGCTCGCGGCGGCCAGGCACGTGGCGGAGCCCGAACCTGATGAGAGGGAAGCTACCGACCAGTTCGGCGAGCCGCTGCACCCCACGAGCGTGGACGTGTCCGGGTACGTGCCCAACGTCGTCACTGTCCTGACCGACGAAGCCAGACAGCCGACCGTGCTGGGGTCCGGCCCCTTTGGGGACCAAATCACGGCCAAGCTGACATGGTTCTACCTGAGCGAGGATGATGTGCGGTTGGGTTGGGAAGTGGACTTGACGATGCCCAACTACGAAGGTCAGTACCGGACGATAGTTGACGCGAACAGCGGCGAGATCCTGTATTGCCGCCAACAGGCGCGGTTTGTGGTGGCGCGGGGCAACGTGTATCACGTCAACGGCGCCGAGGACCGCCGCATGACGGACTTCCCGAGGCCGCAAGAAGACTACGGCGTTCCCAGCCGCGATCCCCTCCCGAACACTCCTCCTCCCTTCCCGGGTGACTGGGTCGAGGCGGACGCGGCGGTCGGCAACAGCGTACGCGCCCATCTGGGGGCCGCCGGGCCCACGATAAAGGGCACGGTCAAGGACGGCTTGCTCACCTTCGATCCGGACGATCCGACGGGCGACGAACAGAAGGTCCTCAACATCTTCTACTTCAACTGCTACATGCACGATTACTTCTACCTGCTCGGTTTCAGGGAGACCGACGGCAACTTCCAGCGCGACAACTTCGGACGGGGCGGGTTCGGCGGTGACCCGGTGGACGCGCGCGCCCATCCCGGAGCGGTGAACGGGACCGCTAACATGCTCACCCTCTCCGACAGCAAGGCGCCGATCATGAACATGGGCCTGGTGACGTCCACGGGGCGGCACACCGCCTTCGACGCGGACGTGGTCTACCACGAGTTCACGCACGGCGTGACCAACCGCCTGGTTGGCGGGCCGCTCGACGAAAGGTCCCTTGATGCTCCCCAGAGCCGCGGGATGGGCGAGGGGTGGAGCGACTACATAGCCTGCACCATCAACGAGACCACCGTGGCCGGCGCATGGGTCGTCGACAGTCCCGATGGGATCCGGGGGTTCCCCTACGACAGCAACTTCCCGGACAACTTCGGTGACCTGGGTACGGGGCGCTACAGGGAGGAACACAACGTCGGCGAGATATGGTGCGCCGCGCTCATGGAGATGAACAGGAACATCGGGGCGGACCTGGGCGTGCAGCTGGTCGTGGACGCCTTGAAGCTGTCGCCGACGAACCCAAGCTTCCTGGAGATGCGCGACTCCATCCTGGCCGCGCTCGACGACATGCTGACCGCCGAAAAGCTGGACCCCGACGCGCACGCGGCGGCCAGGAGCGGTATTTGGACGGCCTTCGCCAAGTTCGGCATGGGTCCCGGCGCGCGGTCCAACGGCGCCAGCCTGTCCGGGATCGTCGCCGACTTCGACACGCCTTT
This sequence comes from Rubrobacter sp., assembly GCA_016781705.1. Lineage (GTDB taxonomy): Bacteria > Actinomycetota > Rubrobacteria > Rubrobacterales > Rubrobacteraceae > Rubrobacter_F. The sequence goes on along the minus strand of JADDPV010000188.1, from coordinate 414 downwards.
AGGCTCCGCCTAAAGGCGGACGGGGCGAATCCGGCAGAGCAATGTTCTTCGACGAACGGACTGGAGGACCCACAAGATGGCCATTACCCCGCGCGTGACGCCGCGCGCCGTTGAGAACCAGGGCTTCGCGAAGGCCAGGCACGGGATGCGCGGCCTCTCCGCGTACGGCGAGGTCCCCAACCTTGCCGGTCCAGGCACCCGCGCGCTGGAAGCGTGGTTCCTCGGAACCAAAGCCGAAAACGCCGACGAGTTCGAGCATCTGCTCCTAGAGGCCTTGCGGGACCACGCGTTCTGGAGGAGGAACTTCCATCCCGGCGACCCCACGCATATCACGGAGCAGATCAAACGCTCGCCGGAGTACCTCGAGGCCATGGATTCCCTCAAGGAGAATTACCGTTCGCTTCTAGCCTTCCT
>JADDPV010000109.1 GCA_016781705.1 Rubrobacter sp. | reverse complement strand
GGGGTACACAGCCGAAGAAGAAGGGAAAGGAGGCCTGCGCGACTGAAGGGGCAGGAAGGGGAGAGAGGAGTATACTCGCCATCCGCATGACGGACGCGAGCGCGGTCGAGTTCGCGGGCTCCGACAGCCGGTCCTACAACTACTTTACGCTCAAGGGGCGTCTGGCCACCCGTTACGAGGACGTGACGCTAGATGTACAGTCCGTCCCCAACAAGTACCTTAAGCAAGGTTGGATCCTCGGGTGGCCCAATGGGGACGTCGGGTACGACGCCAACTGGACGAAGATAAAATCGTCGGGCTGACACGGACTCCGTGAGCCCAACGAGGCGTGGGAGCGGACGATTTACATCAACAACTCGAACTCCGTGCGCCAGGTCCAGCAGAGCATCGAGAACGCCAAGTCCGAGAACATATCCGAGGACTGGAACAAGAGCTGGCTCCCCATCCTCGCCAAGCACGTGAGCGCCTGGTCGCACGTCGTCGATCAAGGCCTCGGGATGTACGTCTTTATGGCGGCGCAGCGGGCCACCCTGAGCAACATGCACAACGCGATAGCCGCGAACTGCATGCACAAGCTGCGCACTGCCCAGGACGACATCCTCTACAGCCTGGAGCTGACCGAGATATTCAAAGGCGAGTTCGACGGAAAGGTGCACCAGCAGGTCTGGATAGAAGACCCGGCCTGGCAGGGCGTGCGGGAGAACGTCGAGCGCTGATGAACGCCACGGACTGGGCCGAGACCACCTTCCCTCCAACATCGTCTTCGAGCCGCTCGTCGGCGAGTTGTTCCGCAGCCAATTGGTGATCGGTTCGCTACCCCCACCGTGACTCCGTGACACCCTCGTCGATCGGCGTGGGCGAGAGGGAGTTCAACGACCGCGACCTCAGCTACACCAAAGAGATACTCAAGGACATGCTCGAGGACGAGGCCCACGGCGAGGAGAACAAGCAGCTCATGCAGGAGTGGCTTGCCGAGTGGGGGGCCCTACAGCATCGCGGCGGCTCAAGGGCTCGAGCACGGTTCCATAACGACCGTACCTCCTCGAACAGGTGCGGGGTTACGATGAGCGCCGGCGTGGAAGGCAACGCCATCGCCGCCCTCATGGACGAGAAAGAGGGAGTAGAAGTCACCAAGTATCCGGCCACGATCCGGATCGACGACAGACGATGCCCGGCGCAAGCTGGACCGCTGGATGCGCGGGCACCTGAACGCTGCCGAACACCCCAGGAGGTTGCTGACCTTCGGGACGGACATACCATGGCACGGGCAGGCAAGGCGTCCGCCTGGTCCCGACGTATTCCGTTCCGGCCGCGTCGCTAACCGTTTCTGGAGAGTACCCGGACGACACTTTGAGGGGTGGGCAGACGCTCCACGCCCGCCCACTTTCTGCTGAGGATCTCGCCGCCCTTGCCGACGTAGGAGATGGTCACGGAGATGGGTTTTCCGCCCTCGAAGCCGACCATCAGATGGTACTTGCCATGACCACCCATGATCGCGCCGGTATTCTCGTCGTCCGCCTGAACCTCCCATCCCAGCCCGGCGAGCGCCTGCTTTATGTCTTCCCGGCTTTCGTCCTGGCGTGTCACACTTCTCACCTTCTCCCTACGAACGTGGTGTTCTGTCCTCCACGACCGGGGCGATTCGGGAGAGGGCTTCTCGCGGGAGAGAGCCGGAGGAAGTCGTCCCGGTCGGAGGGAGGCACGCTAGGCGACGCAGCCCGGCGCGGGTTCGATGTCCTTCCCTACGAACCGAATTCGCCCCTATCCATCCGTTCGATCAGGTCCCGCTCCTTGAGCTCTATGAGCCCATCCCTGAACTCCTCGGGGGTGTTGGAACGTTCGAAGAGCCTCCCCACGTCTTCTATGTCCTGTTGGTTCATCAGGACGAACTCCTTGCCCTCTCCGAGATGTGTCTGCTCGAAAGCGCAGGTCGCCAGCGCCAAGATGTCCCAAGGGTCTTCCATGCCGCGCTCCTGGCGCAGCAGGGAGTACAGCCGGGCCACCTTGAGGGTCCGTTCCCCGTACTCCTTGACGGGTAATGCTGTTCCCTCGAACTCCTCGTCGGACATGCGTTCCTCCCTTTCCTTTCGCTACAGGAGTGTGGCTACCGTGGAAGAGAGGGGGGGACTCTTCGGGTGGTTTGCCCGAACTACCAGAGTTGTCTGAGCCGAACCCGCGCGGGCAAGGATAATCCGCCTGCGGGTGATGGTTTCCTGCGCTTCATGCCCCACAATCAAGGTGCCGTGCCGCCAACGGGTAGACCGTCGCGGCGTCCCTCCTCTTCTTCCGTCCCGCAACCTCTATAAATCAGTTTACACTATCCCCTCCGGAAGCTCACGCGCTCCCGGGGGTCAGCGGAGGTAGAGGTCGTGATCCCCGTGCTCCAGCAGGATGTAGGAAGCGTCGTGGAGGCTGATGATTCCGGTCTCTTGTTCGGCGAACGAGGCGCTGTATTCCTGATCGCTGTGCTTCTTGATGCTCACTCTCCACTCGTCCTCCGACTCCGCCGTGATCTCCTGCTCTTCGTCCATCCCGAACAGCACCTTTCTTGCCTGCTCCACCGTCTCTACCTTGGGCAGGTTCCGCACCGGCAGGTCCTCCCCTCTCTCGCCCAAAATTTCCCGCTCCGCCGACTCTGCTTTCATCCTCGGAGACATCGCCACCGCCAACCCTCAATGGGGTTTGCCCCACCGCTCTCCGCACCTAGGAGCTATTATGCCAAAGGCTTTCCGTGAAGGGGTGAGTTCGGGTGAATCTGGACCGGTCTTCCGGGCAACCTGTCCCGGGCGGGCACGCTTGCGAGGCCCTTCGAGTGTGACATTGCGGAGTTCTGGCGCCGCTCGTGAAGGGAGAGCTAATGCCCAGGCTGGAAGTAGAGGGCGCGGGGACATTCGAGCTCGAGTAGGGCAAGCGGCTCTGGTCCTCGCCATCGAGGAGGACGCAGGCGTGCATGACATCATGCACGCCTGCGGGTGGGATTACTTCAATTCCGTGGACATTCTACTGCTAGGCTACGGCTACCCCCTCTATTGTAGCTTGTGCTCGTAGTCATCCGGGCTTAGATAACCCAACGATGAGTGCCCCCTCACCCAGTTGTAGAACAACGTCTCCATGTGTAGTCGAAGATGGTACTCTTGGCCGCCTCCCGCGTGGGGAAACGATTGACGGTCCACCAGTTCCTCCGCCTCGAGCGTCGAGACGTAGCTTTCGGCCATGGCGTTGTCCAGAGCAGAACCGGTACGGCTCACCGACAGCGCAATGTCGACCTCCTCCAGCCTCTTGCCGAAAGAGAGTGCCGTGTACTGAGCGCCCCGGTCGGTGTGATGGACCAGCCCGGCCCGGGGCTTTCGCCGCCACACAGCCATCTCCACAGTGCGTCGAGCACGAGTTCGGTACACGCAGATGAGAGGCCATCGACCAACCGACCAACTTGTGGGAGCAAGCGTCGAGGATGAACGTGAGATGGAGGAAGCCCTCGTCGGTTCGGACGTGTAAGTGATATCGGCTATCCACAAGCGGTCGGGCGCGCTGCGGCGGCGGCGAACTCGCGTTGCACCAGCAGATCGGGAGCCGGGATGGCGTGCAGGTCTTCTCGCCGGGTGGTGCATCTCCTCCTGCCGCGCAAGCAGCCACGCAGACCTACCTGACGCATCACTCTCGCCACTCGTCGCCTTCCGCATCGGATGCCCAGGGCTCGCAGTTTTGGACATGCACGCGCGCGTAACCGTAGGTCTGTGGCGACTTCTCTGGTGGATCTGCCTGATCCGCTCGGTAAGGGCGGCGGCGTCTTCCTTGGCTCTCCTCGATGGCGATCGATCCTTCCTTCCAGGCGTAGTAGCCGCTTCTGGACACTCGCGGAGCCCCCTGCACAAAAGCGAGACGGGATATTCCGCCTTCTTCTGCGCGTCGATGAACCTGAAAGAGCTCACCGGATCCCGTCTTCCCTGACGAAAAAGCGGTCGCTCTTCTTAGGATCTCCTTCTCCTGGCGCAGGACCTTGTTCTCGCGCCGGAGCCTGTGAAGCTTCTCGCGCTCCTCGTCGGTGGTCAGGTACTCTCACTCTCCGGCGTCGATCTCGATGTGCTTGACCCACTTCCTCAGGGATTCAGCGGAGACCCTGAGTTCGCGGGCGACCTCGGAGAGGTCCATCTCCGAGGAGCGGGCCAGCCGGACGGCCTCCTCCCTGAATTCCGGTGGGTAGGGTGGTCTGGTTCTTGGCACTTTTTCTCCTCTCCGTGAACGGTCATTGCCAAGTCTCTATCCGTCCACAGAAACGAGTCAATCCCACGAGCTTTTGGGTTCCCTCTCGTGGACGCCTGCCGGTGCTGCGCTACTGCCCCTCTGCACGCTTCCCCGCGATTGTCCTTGGAAAGATGGAGTGGACTTCTTTGAGGAGGTTGGTAACAGTGGAAATGGTCCGGCGGGCGGCAGCCTGCCGGTCTACAGACTTACACCGACCTTGGGCGCTGGCTAGAGGCAAGGACCGTGTAGCCTATGGCAGAGCGGTCTGTGCCCTGTCGCGCCGGGCTCCGCCCTCTAACAGCGCTCCCTGGTAACCTGTTATCGCCCCTCTGCTGCCGCATGTCGAGTAGGCATTGGGCTGTGAGCGACCTTTCGATTCCTCCTGTATTCTGCCCTGAAGGTTGCGATTCGGCTTACTATACGCCGCGGCTATTGCCCCAGACGAGCACGTGCAGCTGCGGCAGGACAGTAGCCTCGTTCCAGCCGTCGGCAAGCACCTTGTCCGCGAGCCAGGCGTACCGATGAAGCAGGCCCTTGTCATCGGGCTCCGTGGTGTCGTCGGTCTCGGGGCTGGGCGGGCGGTCGTTGCCGACCTGGAGGTAGACGGGCACCTCGGGGAAGCGGTACCCGACCTCGCGGGCGTAGGCGTAGTCCGTCTCGTCGAAGACGACCACCTTAAGGGTGGCCCGTGTGTCTTCTCCTCCGGCCCGGAGGCAGCGGGAGAGCTTGCCCCAATCGGTCTCCATGCCGCTGCTCGGCGGCTTCGGGGAGACGGTCAGGTGGTCGAGGTCGGAGAACCAGTCCCTGGCGACGGTGCCTTGGGTCTCGATGGCGAAGCCGTAGCCGTGTTCCTTGCCGAGCGAGACCAAGGGCCCGAGCGGCTGCAGGGCTGGGTTGCCGCCGGAGAGGGTGACGAGGATGGGCCGCCCTCGGGAAAGACCGCGCACCTCGGCGAAGACTTCCTCCGTCGTCATCTTCTTCCAGGTCTCGCGGTACTGTGGCAACACGGCGAACTTTGTATCGCACCATGAGCAGCGGTAATCACAGCCGCCGGTCCTGACGAAGACGGTGGGCTTACCGATCACCGCGCCCTCGCCCTGCACAACAGGGCCGTAGATCTCGGAGACGGATATCCTGCCCAAAACGGGGGCTTCTCTGGCGCCCACTTTGCTCATGGACGGATGCCCGGGCGCTCGTCGGGACGGTACTCGGCCCAGGTCTTGGGCGTTTCGCTTACGCGCACGGCAGCTACCTCCGGCCAGAGGCCGCGGGCGAACTCGTAGAGGAAGCGGGCGAGGTTCTCGGCGCTCGTCGCAGCGTCTACGACGTCGTTCAGATGCCGGTGGTCGAGCTTCTCGTCGATGAAGGTCTTGAAAGGAGAGAGTTCGTTGTAGTCCCTGACGAACCCGTCTTGGTTCAGCTCGGAGCTCTCCAGCACCAGCTCGACCCGGTAGGAGTGACCGTGTACGCGAGAACATTTATGCTCAGGGGGCAGATGGGTTAGTTGATGTGACGCCTCAAACCGAAACTCCTTGGTTATCTTGTACACATTTGCTCCCTAGCTCGTGCTCCCAAACGTACTCGACGATCCACCCCTCGGCTTCCAGGCACGCCCTTTTTCGCAGGTCGTTCGCAAGGCTCGCCCACTGCCGAGGGTACGTAGGAGAAGTCGGAAAACAGATTTGACAACAGTGCCACCAGCATCCCTGGACTTCCACCACGGTCCGGCTGGAAGGGTTGGACAGATCCACCTCATAGGGGCCGATCCGGTAGTGACGCTCCCCCAGCATAGTCTGTGCCATGAGATCTTCCAGCTTCGGCCGCTTCGAGGCGTTCGCTGCTCACATCCGCGCCGCTTGCTCCGCCCACTTCTCTGGATATAGTCGGGAAGGGTGATTGGCCCTGACCGACACCGCGATCTTGGGTCCGACCCCTGGCTTTTTCGCCGGGTTGTTCTCCCCGCTCATGTTGGCGTGCAGACGGCCAAGCTGCGCCCTCTGGACTTCGGTCACGGCCTTGTGCGCTAAACAGTATCCAGGGGAGCCTCGTTGAATCCCGCAGACCGGACACTTCTTGCACTCGTCGCACCAATTCGATTTTGCCTTTCGCGGCCAGAAGGGGCGCGTGCATCTTTCGCAAGCCCGCGCCGGACTCAACTCGCGTCCATTGTGCCGACGCCGCTGACCTGCGTACTCCAGCGGGTTCGCGTTCCATTTCGGCGGTTCGTACCCCATACTCTAATTTTACTGGGGTAGGCGTCATCTCCCTATACCGTTGTGTCCGTGCAGTCTGGCGCACGGATGCCCCTCAGGAAGGTGGCCGAGGATGTGACTCGCCGAGAAGGAGAATTGCTTGGTGATGGTGTACACAGCTACCCTTTAGCCGCCGCTTGGCGACCTCGGTAGGCGGTAGGGTCGGGGACACCGGCCAACTCGAAGGCCTCCTTGCGCTCATTGCAGGTGCCACACAGGCCACAGTGCACCTCGCCGCCCTCGTAGCAGCTCCAGGTCTCCTCGTAGGGGACGCCGAGCTCGGACCCGATCTCCACGATCTCGGCCTTAGTCTTGTGGACGAATGGGGCGTGGAGGCGCAGCTTCTCGTTGCCGAAGCCCTCCACCGCGAGGCGCTCCATCCGGTCGAAAGCCTCGACAAAGGCCGGGCGGCAGTCCGGGTAGACGTAGTGGTCGCCAGCATGCACCGCCGCCGCGACCGCCTCCGCCCCCCTGGCGACCGCCGCCCCGTAGGCCACCGAGAGCATGATAGCGTTGCGGTTAGGGACGACCGTGACGGCCATCGTTTCCTCGGCGTAGTGACCGTGCGGAACGTCTATATCGTCGGTGAGCGCCGACCCGGAGAGCAGCCTCCCCACCCCGGAGAGGTCCACAACCTCGAAGCCGGCCCCGAGCCTTTTTGCGCAACGCTCGGCGTAGCCGAGCTCCTTTTTGTGGCGCTGGCCGTAGTCGAAGGCCAATATGCTCAGGTCGTAACCCTCGGAAGCCATGAGGTGGGCGAGGGTGACCGAGTCCATGCCCCCGCTGACGATGGCGACGACTCCTTTGCTTTCCAAAGCTCCTGCCTCACCTCTCCTGTCAGTGGCTGCCGAAGCCGCACGTTCTGCTCCAACGCTGTGCGGGGTCTCCGCGCTGCCGAGCCCGCCCGGCCTGATTATACGGAAGGCGGCCCTCGACTTGGAGGGAGTGGTTGCTGTACTCTCTGCGATTAGGATGCCGCGAAAGCGGACGCGCAGGGCGTAGACGACGGCAGGAGGGTGCGTTTGATCGAACACGTGCAGCATCTGGAAGACGTCCAGAGCCGGGCCGACAAACGTAACGTTCCGCTCGACCAGGTCGGCGTCAACGACCTGCGCTACCCTATTCGTATCCTCGACCGAGAGCGCGGCACGCAGGATACAGTAGCGACTTTCAGCTTGTCGGTGAGCCTGCCGCACCATGTCAAGGGCACGCACATGAGCCGGTTTTTAGAGGTGCTGAACGAGCACCGCGGCGAGGTCACGATGCGTACGCTACCCCATATCCTCGCAGACCTGAGGGGGCGCCTGCACGCGGAGGGCGCTCGGGCCGAGGTCGCCTTCCCGTACTTCCTGGAGCGCAAGGCCCCGGTAAGCGGAGCTATAGGGCTCATAGACTACGAGTGCTCATTTGTCGGTGAGCTGCGAGGCGCAGCGGAGGCGGACTTCGTCCTTGGGGTGAGGGTGCCGGTCACGACGCTCTGCCCGTGCAGCAAGGCTATCAGCGACTACGGAGCCCACAACCAGCGCGGCTATGTTGAGATGGAGGTCCGCACCCGGGCAACCGTAGACAGCCTGCCAGAGGTGATCTGGATAGAGGAACTCGTCGAGGTTGCCGAGCGGTCGGCGTCCGCCCCGGTCTACCCGTTGCTCAAGCGCCCGGACGAGCGGTACGTCACGATGCAGGCTCATGACAACCCGACCTTCGTCGAAGACGTAGTCCGCAACGTTGCCGTCCGGCTTAGCGAGGACGAGCGCATCGTCTGGTTCCGGGTGCGTGCCGAGAACCAGGAAAGCATCCACAATCACAGTGCGTTCGCTCGCGTTGAGTGGTCGAGGCGAGACGACTCGTCACCGGTGGCGTAGCGTCACCGTGCGCCACGACGAGAGTACCAGCGAAAACTGGATGGTGAGAGCAAGAAACACACCTCCTTGCCCTGGCCTGTAGCCAGCCACCGGAAGGCCAAGCCCACTGGGGTCTACGACTACTGGTAGATAGGCTGGTGAAGCTCGAGGTCGTGGAGGAGGTCTCCTACCGGACGGTGGAAATGGTTCCGAAAAAAACGACCTCAAGCCACACCTGAAGAAGCAGTGGTGCATCCCGCCCAGGGCAAATGCAGAGTTCGTGTAGCGCACGGAGGAGATGCTGAACGTCTACGCCCGGCCCTATGACCCACGCGCTACCCCCAAGTCCGCATGGATGAGGTCTCCAAGCAACTGCTGCGAGATCTCCACCAGCCCCTGCCGATAGAGCCGGGAAGGCCCCAGCGGCGAGACTACGAGTATGAGCGTGGCGGGGTAGTGAACCCGTTTCTTTTCTGCGAGCCACTACAGGGCAGGCGCCGGGAGGATGTGACCGACCGACGCGCCATGACGACGGACTGGGCCGGGCAGATCAAGAAGTTGGTGGACGAGCGGTACCCGGAGGCGGAGCGGATAGTGCTGGTGATGGACAACCTCAACACCCCACACACACCCGCCTCGCTCGCTCTACGAGACGTTCGATCCGGCCGAAGCCAAGCGGCTCGCCGACAAGCTGAAGATACACTACACGCCCAAGCACGGTAGCTGGCTCAACATCACGCAGATTGAGTCGAGCGTACTTACCCGGCAATGCCTTGACCGACGAGTGCCGGATTCCCAGACCCTCGAGGCGGAAGTGGAAGCCTGGCAGGAGCGGCGCGATGCGATCGGCTGCAAGGTCGACTGGCGCTTCACCGCGGAGGATGCACGTATCAAGCTCAAGCGCCTCTACCCTTCACTTCAGGAGTAACAGAACAGTAGCCGTCGACCTCGAGGCTGACGCCCCACAGCCCTGCTCCCCTCTCCTCGGCCTGCTCGCGCAACCGCTCGAACTCGCGGCGGTGCTCGTGGGAGAAGGAGGTCGTTCGGGCGAACCCGAGCTGTTCGCTCCGACGGCGCCCGCCTCGCGCGGCAGACCGACGCCGGACGCCTCATCGCCGCCGGACCACCAAAACGGAGGTCCGCGTCACGGGGAGTGGTCGTCCGAAGCGTCGGCAACCCGCCTCCGCTTACGGCGCCGTGCTCCCTGTCAGGCCGGACCAGGGACGGCGGGGCGAGATCTTGCGGTTACCTCAGAGCAGGCCCGCCGACTCGAAAGTAGCCATGTCCCGGAGGATCC
>JADDPV010000260.1:3123-9861 GCA_016781705.1 Rubrobacter sp. | reverse complement strand
GAAGCTCATGCCTTCAGAGTAGCAGACTCCCTCTCTGCGTAAGTCCTACTCGGGTGTAGCGCGAAGGCGTCGGCGATCACCACCCCTAGGCCGCTGGCCTTGGGCTGCGAGTTCGGGGTGAAGTCTGGCAAGGGCGTTGGATACAAACGTCACAATACCGTAATGCGGTGCCTCTTTTGGTCGTGGCGTCGTCGTGGACCGGCAGGACGGGTAGTACACTCCCGACGGTCGAGTCGGCGCGAGCAACGGGTGGAGGTTGAGACTCGTGGATGGGACGGAAGAAAAGGGCACACGCCGGCGGGTACACCCGGCTACCAGGATCGGGCACGTCCACCTGAAGGTGGCGGACATCGAGCGGTCTCTGGGCTTCTACCGGGACTTGCTGGGCTTCGAGGTCACCCAGCGCTACGGGGAGGACGCTGTGTTCCTCTCCGCGGGCGGTTACCACCACCACATCGGCCTGAACACGTGGGAGAGCAAGGGCGCCCCCCCGCCCCGGCGCGGTACGACCGGCCTCTTCCACCTCGCCGTCCTCTACCCGGACCGCCGCGAGCTGGCGAAGGCCCTGAAGAACCTCGTGGACGCCTCATATCCTCTGGACGGCGCCTCCGACCACGGCGTCTCCGAGGCCCTCTACCTGCGCGACCCGGACCAGAACGGCGTCGAACTCTACGCCGACCGCCCCGAGGAGGAGTGGCCGCGCACGGCGGACGGAGGGCTCGCGATGGTGACGCGGCCCCTGGACCTGCGCGGCCTGCTCGCCGAGGTCGAAGGACCGGAGGGCGGTTCCTAGAGGTTCCCGCTTCGCGCACGCACGGCGGCGCGAGATCGCAGAAAGAGGCATTGACGGTGAGAGTGGGTCGGTGAAGTCCTTCTTCCGCGCGCTGCCCTTGAGCGCGACGGCCGTCCTGCTCTACCTGGCACTGTTCAAGGTGCTGTTGCACCTCGCGACCGCCGGGAACTACGGCTACTTCAGGGACGAGCTCTACTATGTGGCCGCGGGCGAGCGGCTCGGCCTCGGCTATGTGGACTTCCCGCCCTTCGTGGCCTTCGTAGCCGCCGCCACGCGCGCCGCTCTCGGCGAGTCGCTGGTCGCGTTGCACCTCCCGCCGGCCCTGGCCGGCGCGGCGGTCGTGGTGCTGGCCGGGCTGATGGCGCGGGAGCTTGGCGGCGGGCGGCTCGCCCAGGGGATGGCGGCCCTCGCCACCCTCGTGGCGCCTAGCCTCCTCGTGATGGGGACTTGGCTCTCGATGGACGCCTTCGACCAGCTCTTCTGGGTCTCGGCCTGCTACGTCTTGCTCCTCATCCTAAAGCGCGACCGGCCCCGGCTGTGGCTCCTCTTCGGGCTCGTCGCGGGGTTCGGGCTCCTGACCAAGATGACGATGCTCCACTTCGGCTTCGCGGTCTTCGTTGCCCTGCTGATCACGCCCGCCCGGAGGCATCTGCGTACCCGCTGGCCCTGGCTCGGCGGCGCCGTCGCGTTCGCTTTCCTGCTCCCGTACCTCTTCTGGCAGGTCGCCAACGGCTGGCCCACACTGGAGTTCTGGGGGAGCTACGGTGGGAAGGTGGACGGCGCCTCGCCCCTGGAGTTCCTCGTCGAGCAGATCGTGACGATGCAGCCACCTACCCTCCCGCTCTGGCTGGCGGGACTGTGGTTCTACCTGTTCTCGCGGGAGGGCCGACCGTACCGCGCCCTCGGCTGGGTCTACGCTGTGCTCTTCGCGCTGTTCCTGATGCTCGGCTCGAAGTTCTACTTCCTCGCGCCGGCATACCCGATGCTGTTCGCCGCGGGCGGCGTCGTCGCGGAGCGGTTCTTCGCGAGACGCCGGTGGGGCTGGGCGGGGCCTGCCTACGCGGCCGTATTGGCGGTGAGCGGCGCGGTGGTCGCCCCCATTACGGTCGTGCCCCTGCTCCCCGTCGGGACGCTTGCGACGATCACCGGCGGCGTGGGCGGGGATGCCGGCATCCAGCAGGAGACGCGAGAGGTCGCCCAGCTGCCGCAGAACTTCGCCGACAGGTTCGGCTGGGAGGAGAAGGCGGCGACCGTAGCCCGAGTCTACGAGAGGCTGCCGGCCGAAGAGGAAGAGGTGGTCTGCGTCCTCACCGGTAACTACGGTCAGGCGGCGGCGGTGGACTTCTACAGCGAGGAGCTGAGCCTGCCGAAGGCGATCAGCGGCCACAACAGCTACTACCTCTGGGGACCAAACGGGTGCTCCGGCGAGGTCGTCATCGCTTTGGGCGTCCCGCGCGAACGCCTCGAAGCGGTGTTCCGGGAGATCGAAACCTCCGACACCGCCCGGTGCGAGTACTGCATGCCCGACGAGGACGACCTCCCCGTCTACGTGTGCCGCGACCCGAAGATGCCGTTGCGCGAAGCCTGGCCCCTCTTCAAGCACTACGATTAGGGACCGAAGCTTCCCCCTCTACCTTGCCTGGGCAAAGTGCAGGACGGCGTGCGCCGCAGCGTCGGACATCTCGTCGAGAGAGCGGACGTCGAGGTTCTTCGGGCCGTCGCAGGAGCTGTGGTAGCAGGGATCGTGGGGGGCCCCTATCTCTCCGCCGTAGTCTTCGGCTTCGCGTGCGGTCTTCGTCCCCTCGGCCCCCGAGAAGAGCCCGCCCACCGGCACGCCCCTTTCGGCGAACGGGCCGTGATCCGAGCGGCCGACCAGCGTGTCGTCCGCCTCGGACTCCAGGTCTTGCGACTCGAAGTAGTCGGTGAAGACTTCCTCGATCTTCTCCGAGCCTCGGGGGTTACCCGAGTCATTGTAGACGAAGCGCCCTCCGTTCGGTGAGCCGAGCATGTCGAAGTTGAGGTACGCGCTCATCTCCTCGACCTCGCGCTCCGGGAGACCTTCGACGTAGTGCTTCGAGCCGAGCAGACCGAGCTCCTCCGCTCCCCAGAACGCAAAGCAGACCCGGTTACGCGGCTCGACGCCCGACTCGCTCATCTCTTGGGCGATCTCCAGCACCGTCGACGAACCGCTCGCGTTGTCGTTTATGCCAGGCCCCTCGGGGACGGAGTCGAGGTGCGCCCCGACGACGACCGTCTCTCCCTCGCGCCCGGACTCCGATTCGGCGATGACGTTCGCCGTCTCGCGGTTTTCCGAGTGGGTCGAGGTCGCGACGTGAACCGTCGCGTCCCCGGCTTCGGCCAGACGCCCCAGCTCCTCTCCGACGGTGGACCCGACGCTCAGAGCGGGGATCTCTATCCCCGGACCTCTCAGGGAGCCGGAGAAAGATCCCTCGCCCGACGACGGATCGAAGACGATGACGGCCGACGCGCCCGCCCTCTGGGCGTTCCCGGCCTTCTGCTCGAAGGTGCAGGTCCCGCGCCGGAGGAGGGCGACGCTCCCCCTCTCGAAGCTCGCGAAGTCTCCGGTCTCGCAGCCGAGGCCCGCCGGCCGCACCGGGGCCGTTACATCCCCGGAGCCCGAGTATTCGAGGGTACGGAAATCGTCGCCGGCGTCGAAGACGCGGCGCCCGGGTGCGGCCAGCTCCAGTTTCGGGGGCGAGATCTCCTCGAAGTACGGGAACTCGAATGGTTGGATGGTCACGTCGTAGCCGGCCTCGCGCAGCCTGTCCGCGACGTACTCCGCCGAGGCATCGTAACCCGGCGTGCCGGCGGCCCGGTTGCCGCCGTTCTGCTCAGCTATCTCCCCGAAGCGGCGCGTGTGTTCCAGGATGCCCTCGGTCGTGACCGCCTCACGCAGCCTCGCGGAGCCATCCGGGGGCGCCGGAGGAGCCTCCCGGACGCCGCAGGAGGAGGAGGCCGCGAGGGTGGCCAGCACGGCGGCTAACAACCCCAGGGCGAGGGCCGGTCCGGCAAAGAGGGCGAACCTGCTCATACCTCCACAATCCTACCGCGTCTTTCTAGACCAGAGTGCCTCGAAGGCTGGCGCGCGACGCGCGGGCGGTGTTCCCGGCGGTCCCCTCCGCTCATGTTCGAGGGTCGCCGCGCAGTTTGGAGGAGGATCGTTGGCGATGCTGGCAGACCGGAATACAATAGAAGAGTGGGCCTCGAAACAATAGGCAGGTTGCTCATCGGCGGGGCGCTCGTGCTGCTCGTGCTCGGCGGCTTGTTCCTGCTCCTCGGGCGGCTCGGGCTCGACCGGGTGCCGGGGGACCTGGTCTTCAGGCGGGGGAGCTTCACGGTCTACTTCCCGATAGGGCTGATGATCCTGGTCTCCATCGTGGCGACGATCCTGTTGAACGTCTTCCTGCGCCGCTGAAGCCCCCGTGCTCGCCAGCGAGCTCGACTACGAGCTTCCCGAAACCCTCATCGCCCAGAGACCCGCCTCCCCGCGCGACTCCTCGCGCCTCCTGGTCGCCGACGCGAAGACGGGGGCGATCTCCCACCACGTCTTCCGCGACCTGCCCCGCTTCCTTGGACCCGGCGACGCCCTCGTCCTCAACGAGACCAAGGTCCTGCCGGCCCGCCTGATCGTCCGGCGGCCGGGCGGCGGCCAGACGGAGCTGCTGTTCCTGCGCGAGGTGCGCGACGGTGTCTGGGAGACGCTGGCGAGGCCGAGCCGGCGCATGAGGGCAGGCATGGACCTGCTCGCCGGCGAAGAGACCTTGCGGGTAATGGAGCCCCTCGGAGAGGGACGCTGGGCCGTCGCCGGCCCCGACGTGCGCGGGACGCTGCGGCGGCGCGGCCGTATGCCGCTGCCGCCGTATATAGAAGCGACGCCCGAGACCGAAAGGGAATACCAGACCGTTTACGCCCGCAACGAGGGCTCGGCGGCCGCCCCGACCGCCGGGTTTCACTTCACCGAAGGGGTGCTCGAGAGGGCCGCGCGGGCGGGCGCCGGCGTGGCACGGGTCACGCTACACGTCGGCTCTGGCACCTTCGCGCCGATCAGGACGGGAGACCTCTGCAAGCACCGGATGCACGCCGAGCACTACGCCGTCCCGGAAGAAGCGGCGCGGTCGGTCGAAAGGGCACGCCGCGTCGTAGCCGCCGGCACGACCGTGGCGCGCGCGCTGGAGAGCTGGGCGGCGAGCGGGGAGCGCGAGGGGGAGACGGAGGTCTTCATATACCCCGGGTACGAGTGGAAGGTGGTGGACGCCCTGCTGACCAACTTCCACCTGCCGCGCTCGACGCTGCTGGCGATGGTGATGAGCTTCGCGGGGAAGGACCTCGTCCGGGAGGCGTACGAGATAGCCGTGCGGGAGAGGTACAGGTTCTACTCCTTCGGCGACGCCATGCTCCTCCTGAACGGCGGGAGGAGAAGGTCACCGTCGTAGGCGCGCCCGTTACGATAGAGGTCCACGCGCGCGACGGCGAGGCGCGGGCCGGGGTGTTGCGCACCCCGCACGGTGCGGTGGAGACACCGACCTTCATGCCGGTGGGGACGAAAGGCACCGTCAAGGGCCTGACGCCCGGAGACCTGTCCGCCACGGGGGCCGGAGTCGTGCTCGGTAACACGTATCACCTCTACCTAAGGCCGGGCTCGGATGTGGTGCGGGAGGCGGGGGGGCTGCACCGCTTCTCCGGGTGGGGCGGGCCGATGCTAACCGATTCTGGCGGATACCAGGTCTTCTCGCTCGCGAAGCGGCGTCGCATCTCGGAGAGCGGCGTGGAGTTCGCGAGCGTCTACGACGGATCGTCGCACATGTTCACACCGGAGTTGACGACGCGGGTGCAGGAGGACCTGGGGGCCGACGTCGCGATGGTCCTCGACGAGTGCCCGCCCGCCGACGCGCCGCGCGAGTACCACGTCGAGTCGCTGGCGCGAACTGCCCGGTGGGCCGAAAGGTGTCTGGAGGCGCACTCGCGTGGGGATCAGGCCTTGTTCGGGATCGTGCAGGGCGGCCTCCACCCAGACCTGCGTGAGGAGAGCCTGCGGCTCACGACCGCGCTGGGCTTCCCCGGCTACGCGGTCGGGGGTCTGAGCGTCGGGGAGTCGCGCGAGGAGATGCTCCACATGCTCTCGCTCGTGGCGCCGCGGCTGCCGGCGGAGAAGCCGCGCTACTTCATGGGCATCGGGGACCCGGTCGGCATCCTGCAAGTCGTAGCCCTGGGCGTGGACATGTTCGATTGCGTGTTGCCGACGCGCCTGGCCCGCCACGGCATGGCGCTCACGCGCGATGGCCGCCTGAACCTCAAGAACGCCCGCTTCCGGCGCGACTTCGGCTCTTTGGACCCCGAGTGCTCCTGCGAGGCGTGTACCGACTTTAGCCGGGCGTACCTCTCACACCTCGTCAGGGAGAACGAGCTGCTGGCGCACCGGCTTGTCACGCTGCACAACGTGACGTTCGCCGGGGACCTGTGCCGGGGGGCGCGGGAAGCCATCCGCGGGGGGCGCTACGCCGCGTGGATGGAGGGGTGGGTGGCGCGCTACGAGGGCCGGGTGGCCGGCCGGTAGCCCCCCTCCTCTTCGTGGTCGTCCAGATGCTGATGTAGCCCCCCCTGGCCTGGGTCGTCGAGTTCGCCGTGAATCCGGACTTGTAAACGCCGCCGGGGCTCGCGTCGGGACGCCGACGTAGTAGTGGAAGATCGTCTGCAGCTTCGTGCCCCATTGGGCGGACCACTCGCAGCGTAGCGGGGGTAGCGGTAGAAGGCCTGGTGCAGGTGCACCTCACCGACCGGGACGCTGGGACCGCCCGCGTTTCCCGCGTAGCCGATGGTGGTCGCGCCGGTGACCCTGCTGCCTCTCTGATGCCGGGGGCCAGGCTCGAGAGGTGGACGGACATGCTCAGGTGGTGCCGTTGTCGGCCTTTATTGGCCACGAAGAC
>JADDPV010000260.1:0-2989 GCA_016781705.1 Rubrobacter sp. | reverse complement strand
CGCAACAACCTCGTTATTCTGGGTCTGGTGGTCGTCCTGATCGGGGCGGCCGCCTACTTCGTCTTTTTCAGGCAGCCGGTCGCGGAGGCGACGCAGCTCGGGCTGGACCTCAGGGGCGGCGTCAGCGCCAACCTCGAGGGGTTCCAGACCGACGGCTCCGAGGTCACCCGCGAGGAGATGGAGCAGGCGGCGGAGGTGATCCGGGACAGGGTAGACTCCCTGGGCGTCGCCGAGCCGGAGATACAGTTGCAGGGCCAGGACCAGGTCGTCGTGAATATTCCCGGCGTCACCGACGCGGATCGGGCCGTGGATATCATCGGGCGCACCGCCCAGCTCGGCTTCTACGAGGTGCTCGCCTCGACGGAGCCCCGGATCGTCCCGGAAGACGGGGTGGACCGGGCCAGGGAGGACATCCAGGCCGAGTTGGAGGGCGACCCGGCCTACGAGGAGGGGCGGACCAAGATCCTCTTCGAGGAGTCGCCCGTGCCGCAGGGCGAGAGCGGTGTCATGGTGATCGGCTACATCGTGCCGGAGCGGCCCGCGATCACGGGCCAGGAGCTGGACTCGGCGACGCAGGCCCAGGGGCAGGCGGGCGACCGTCAGGTGCAGATGACCTTTACGGGCGAGGGCGGGGACCGCTTCTTCGACCTCTCCCAGCGCATCTCCGAGACGGGGCTCGCGACAGGCGAGCCGGGCCTGCTCGCTATCGTGCTCGACGAGGACGTGGTGAGCGCGCCGACGGTCGAGGAACCCATACCCGGCGGGCAGGTCGTGATCTCCAACAGCAGTCTACCGGGCGGGCTGCCGCAAGAGGAGGCCGAGGAGCTCGAGATCGTGCTGCAGACCGGCGCCCTGCCGGTGAACATGCGCGTGCTGTCGGTGACCTCCATCGGACCCACGCTCGGGGCGGACTCGTTGAGGAGCGGCCTGATCGCGGCCCTCGTCGGCTTCGGGTTGGTGCTCGTCTTCCTGCTCGTCGTGTACCGGGCTCTGGGGGTCGTGGCCGACCTGGCGCTCCTCATCTACGCGTTCCTGCTCTGGGGTTTGATCGTCGCGATCCCCATAACCGTCACGTTGCCGGGGATCGCGGGCATCGTGCTCTCCATAGGCGTGGCGGCGGACGCGAACGTGGTCATCTTCGAGCGGATAAAAGAAGAGATCCGGCGCGGCAAGTCGCCGCGCACGGCCGTAGCTCTGGGCTACGAACGGGGCTTCAGGGCGATCCTGGACGGCAACCTGACGACGCTGATCACCGCGCTCATCCTGTTCGCCTTGAGCAGCGGCTCGGTGCGCGGGTTCGCGGTGTTGCTCGCGATCGGCGTCGTCCTCTCGATGTTTACGGCGATCTCGGTGACGCGGGCTCTGCTCGGCGTGATCTCCGGCCGCGGCGTCTCGCTCTCGCCGGGGATGATGGGCGTCTCGAAGGGGAGCATGGCGAAGGCGAGCGAGAAGGAGGAGGCGGGGAGGACGACGCGGTGGCGTTCGAGGGGATAGACTTCGTCGGGCGCTGGCGGCTGTGGTTCGCGCTATCGGGCGTCTTTTTGCTGCTGTGCGTCGGCGCGCTCGCGATCCGGGGGATGAACTTCGGCATAGACTTCACGGGCGGCTCGAAGTTCACCGCGAGCGACGTGCGCGGCGACCCGGATACGCAGGAGGTGCGCGACGCTTTACCGGGTGACCTGGGGCAGGCGTCGTTCGTGCAGCAACTCGGGGAGAACGGCTACGAGGTAAGGACGCCGGTGCTGAGCCGGGACGAAAACGCCGAGGTCCGGGGGGCCTTGGAGGAGGAGTTCGGGGCGGAGGTCAGCGTCACGAGCATCAGCCCGACGTTCGGCGGCCAGATCCGGGGCCAGGCCCTGAAGGCCGTGGCGGCGGCGCTCTTGATCATCGTCGTGTTTATCAGCATCCGGTTCGAGTTCGCCTTCGCGATGGCGGCGATGGCCGCACTCGTGCACGACATCCTCATAACGATCGGCTTCTACGCGCTCGTCGGGCGGGAGGTCAACCTGGTGACGGTGGTCGCGGTGCTGACCGTGCTCGGCTACTCGCTCTACGACACGATCATAATCTTCGACCGCATCCGCGAGAACGCACCGGAGAGCGGCTACAGCCGCCGGCGCTTCGAGCAAATGGCCAACGCCTCCATCCGGCAGGTCATAATGCGCTCCATCTACACGTCGGTGATCACCCTGATCCCGGTGACCGCCCTCCTCATCTTCGGTGAGTCGACCTTGAGCGACTTCGCCTTCGCGTTGCTGGTCGGCATCGCCGCCGGCACGTACAGTTCGATCTTCGTGGCCACCCCGATCCTGTGCCTGTACAAGGCCTGGCGCGCCGGCAAAGCGGCAACCGGCGCGCACCCCCGGAGCGCCGCGACCAGATAAGGAGCAGAGCATGCGCGACGTGAAGAAAAAGGCGCTCGCGGCCGGAATCATGGCCGTCACGGTCCTGTCCGCTGCCGGCTGTGGTCAGACGAACCAGGCGGTCTGCGACGACGTCAGGCTCCTGGAGCAGCAGCTCGCCGCCGTGGAGAGCGACCTGCAGCCCGCGGTCGCCCAGGAGGTCCGCGACGACTACGCGGAGATCGCCACCGAGGCCAACTGCCCCGGCTACAACGAGGAGGACTGACGGGACTCGAACGGGGCGAGGGACCTCCGGCCGGGCTTCCGGTCCCCCTTTACCCTGGCGCCGGCGCGCGCAGCGGCGCGGTTTCTGGCACGCCGGCGGGTGCGTTATCATGGTGGCGCAAACGGCGACGCGTTCGGGGGAGGTTTCGATGCGAGGTACGGTCGGCGAGACGATAGAGCGGTTGATCCTGCTGCAGATAGGGGCGGCGGCGGCGACGCGCGACAGGATCGAGGCGGCGGTGGAGGGCCTCATAGCCCAGGGCCGCATCGAGCGGGCGGAGGGCCGCACGGTCGTGAACGAGGTCCTCGGCCGCGCCCGCGAACGCTCGGAGGGCGCCCGCGCCCTCTTCGACGCCTCGGTG
>JADDPV010000071.1 GCA_016781705.1 Rubrobacter sp. | reverse complement strand
GTGAAGAAGAACGGCGCGAAGGCGATCAGGCTCTCCGAGGTGCTCTCGGCGCTCTCGTTCATCCTGGACGTGGTCGAGGGGCAGCCCGAGGGTCACACCGTCCGCTCGTGCTTCGTCGGGATGCGCGTCGGCGGGCGGTTGGGGCTTTCGGAGGAGGATCGCTCCGCCCTCTTCTACGCCCTGCTGCTCAAGGACGCCGGCTGCTCCTCCAACGCCTCGAAGGTCTCGGCCCTCTTCGACGCCGATGACTCGGCCGTCAAGCGGGACCTGAGGATGGTGAACCGGGACCGGCTGTCGGAGGCACTCCCTTACGTCGCACGCACCGTGAGCCCGGGTGGTTCGCTCCTGGAGAGGGCCAGACGCTTCTCCGCTGTGGTCCTCAAGGGGGAGAAGGCGTCGCGCGAGCTCGTGCGGATCCGGTGCGAGCGGGGGGCGGAGATATCGCGCCTCCTGGGTTTCTCCGGGGGGACGGCTCGCGCCATCCGCGCCCTCGACGAACACTGGGACGGCACCGGACACCCGGACGGCCTCAGAGGGGAAGAGATACCGCTGCTCGCCAGGATCTGCAACCTCGCCCAGACGGTCGAGGTCTTCTACGCCGCCGGCGGCCCCGGCCGCGCCGAAGAGGTCGCCCGCGCCCGGAGAGCTGCGTGGTTCGACCCCGCGGTGGTGGACGCGTTCCTGGCAGAGTCGCGCGAAGGGAGCCTCTGGGAGAACCTCGGGAGCCCGGATCTCTCCGGCTCGGTCTCGCGCATGGAGCCCGATGACCTGACCGTGGATGCGACACCCGAGCGTCTGGACCTCGTCGCCCGCGCCTTCGCGCGCGTCATTGACGCCAAGTCCCCCTACACTTTCCAGCACTCCGAAAGGGTCGCGCGGACGGCCGGGGTGATGGCTGGCCACGTGGGGCTTCCGTCCCCGGCCGTACGAGACCTTTCTCGGGCGAGTCTCCTGCACGACATCGGCAAGCTCGGCGTCTCCAGCCGTATCCTGGACAAGCCCGGTCCCCTCACCCCCGAGGAGCGCGCCCGCGTCCAGGAACACCCCAGGCTGACCTATGAGGTCCTGAGCAGGGTCTCCCCGTTCCGGCACCTCGCGGAGGCCGCCGCCAGCCACCACGAGAAGCTGGACGGCTCGGGTTACCACCGGGGCCTGAGAGGCGAGGACCTCGGCCTCCCGGCGCGCCTCCTCGCGGTCGCGGACGTCTTCGACGCCCTCTCTCAGGACCGTCCCTATCGCCCGGCCGTGCCCATCGAAGGGGTTCTCACCCTCCTGAGGGCGGAGGGCGACGCCGGGAGGCTCTGCCTCTGTTGCGTCGAAGCTGTGGAAGACCTGGTCGGGCAGGGTACGCTATGAGCCCGGCGACGAGGAGCCTAACCTGGTGCGCGCCCGGAACGGCCGGAGGAGACCCGTCTGGCGGCCCTGAAGCGGTTGAGGGCGGTGCACTCCGACGCCGACCGGATCTTGCAGGGGCTCGTGGATGACGGGCAAGACGTTTTCGGGGCGGTCGTGGACGGGCTGGATTTGCTCGGCGCCCTGGAGCGCGAGCGGGTCGCGTAGGAGGAGCCCCGGCCTGGCCGGAAGCTCGGAAGTCCCCCCGACAGCGCGCTCGACATCATAGCCACTACCGGCTGCGAGGGGACCTTGAGAGTATGAACCCTCCATCGTCGGCTTCGACGAAGACCCAGTCAGCGAGGCCATAGTCCTCGCGGCGGTGAGCCTCGCGCGGGCTTCGGGCGCGGCCGGGACCGCCGAAGGTGTCGAGACCGACGGCCAGCTCGAATGCTTCGAGGGGATGGGCTGCTAGCTGGCCAGGGCTTACGCTTCTCGCCGCCGGCGCCGTACCCGGAGGACTCCAGGCTCCTCTCCGCCGACTAATCGTGACGGCTGCCTGCCGCCGGAGGACGCCGGATAGGGGTGAACAGACTCCTACGGCTTCTACGTGCGGCGCCTGCCGCCCGGCCGCCGGTTGGTGAGCAGGGGGGCGAGGCCGGGGCGGCTGCGGGCGAGGGAGGCGTCCAGGGAGAGGCTCTTCGCGGCGGGGCTCAGGAGGACTATGAGCGAAAGGAGGGCGACCAGCAGGTTCATGTTGAGGAACTCGGGCGACCCGAGGCCGGTCCCGAAGCGTGGCAGGCCTTGGGAGAACATTATGGCAAGGCTCCAGAAGATGCTCCCTAAGGCGGCCGGGTTGGTGAGGAGGCCCAAGAGGAGCGTGAGCCCTAGTAGCAGCTCCCCGAAACGCGCCAGCTGCGCCACGACCTCCGCGTTGGGCACGACGATGCTCTGCATGAAGCCCTGGAACCAGGGCGGCGCCGTCGAGATGAACCCCCCCGCGTCGAGGCTGACGACGAACTGCTGCGGGAAGCTCGGGCTCAAGAGCTTCTCAAGAGCGCCGTTCAGCCAGACGGCGCCGATCAGGACCCTCACCACCGCCATACCGTTCACCCCTGAGACCTCCCCGCTGAAGGTACGTACCCCCATGCGTAACTACCACATTCTACGCGCATCCGCTAACATCCGCCGGGCGGCTCGCCGGTAGGGGTGCTTGCCGTGCGGCCCGACACGAACCGGAGCCCGCGGGGCCGCGTATAAAGTGGTTGCACACACGTGGCGCGGATCGCCGAGAGAAGATCTCACGAGGAGGAAGGCTTTGACGGAGGAGCGTTTGGCGGAGGAACGGCTCTCGCGGGCGAGGTTCATCAGGCTCGGGGCGGCTCTGGGCGTGGGCGGCGCGAGCGCCTCGATGATCGCCGCCTGTGGCGGTGGCGAAAGCGGCGGCGGAGGCGGGGGCGAGAAGACCGGCGCGGGCGCCACCCAGGCGTCCGGCGAGAAGACCGGCGCGGGCGAGACCGAGGGCTACCAGGCCGGGGGCGCGGGCGGGGACGCCATCGCCCAGGAGGCCGAGGTAGCGCCGGGGTCGGCCGTCAACTTCACCGACGAGTCCGGCCAGCCGGCCGTTCTGGTCCACCTCGAAAACGGCGACTTCGCGGCGTACTCGGCGGTCTGCACGCACCAGAGGTGTACCGTGGCCTACAGGGGTGGCCAGCTCGCCTGTCCCTGCCACGGCTCGGTCTTCGACCCAGAGAACGGCGCCGCGGTCGTCAACGGCCCCGCGCAGACACCCCTGACCGAGATCCCCGTCGAAGTCCGGGACGGGCAGGTCGTTCGGGCCTGACGGCCCTCAGAGCAACCCGGCCCGTCAGCAAGCCTCGAACGGTGGAGAGTTGACTCGTCAGGGGTAACGGTTCGGCGGGAGAACGCGGTTACGGGCGTTCGACTACGGGCCGAAACGACAAGCCGAAATGCTGACAAGCCGACTTGCTGCCCGCTAGAATACGTTCATGGACCCGATGGAGGGTAGGGAGGAGAGGATCGGGCTGGGCGGCGCGGCGGCGATCCTGGGCCGCTCGCCGAGTACCGTCCGGCGCTACGTGGCCGAAGGGCGCCTGCGCGCCGAGCGCACTGCCCGCGGCGGCTACAGCCTCCTGCTCTACGAGGTCGAGGAGTTGGCGCGCGTGCTGGGCGACGCCCCGAGCGACGCCTCGGGTTCCTCTGCTGGCGGCGAGGATGACGAGGTCTTCGAGGGGGAGGTGATCGGGGACGAGGCCCCCTACGGCTCCTCGGCCGACTCCCGGTCTCGTCTGCCGGCGGTGCCGTTCGAGCGTTATGAGCGGCTGTTGCAGCAGGGACAGGATTACAAGACGCGCCTGGAGGAGCGTACCCGCCAGATCGAGGAGGTCAAGAAGGAGCGCGACTCGGCGCGCATGGAGATAGACCGGCTCTGGTCGGAGATCGAACGCCTCAACCTCCTCGAGTTCCAGAAGGAACTGCAAGAGCGCACGATCTCCTCTCTCGAAGAGGACAAAGCGAAGCTCGAAGTCGAGCGCGAGCGTCTCTCGAAAGAGAAGATCGAGCTCGTCGAGGAGAAGGCCAACCTGGTCGAGGAACGCTCCAGGCTCGAGGCCGAACTGAAGGTCCTCAAGAACCGCGGCTTCTGGTCCCGCCTATTCGGCGGGTAAGCTATGAGCTTCTTTGGTCCACATATCACTGGCACGGCGCACCTCCCGGTGGTTCGCTGACGAGCCCCGCGACGATCCAGGCTCCCCCGGATCGTGCCGATAAACGGTTTCGCGCCCGGTGTCGCCGGTGCAACCGACTTATGAAGTTTCGCGGCCTTCGTGCCGATGATCGCTCAGAATAGCCGGTGCCCGAACCACGGGGCTCGACGAGAGGGGGCGGTGCCGATGGGAATGGAACAATATCAGGCCACCGCGCCGTTGGCCGCCCCGGCAGCCGTACCGGCTCTCGCCAGACATGCTAGATGCACAGCGCATACAGGACAAATTACCCATGTACAGGTTCGTTGTCTTCGGTATAGCGTCGATCTTAGGTGAGCGGAGCTTGCGCCGTCGCAGGCCACGTAGAGAGGAGGGAGGAGGAGGTGGATCGGGGACCGGTCGGCGGACTTTCGAGGTCGGGCTTGCGTCGTTCGGCGAGCGATAGGCCGGGCGAGTGCGGACGGGCAAAGGGCGGTTCGCCTGCGGCGGCGCGACCCTTCTAGTGGGGGAGTACGTCGCCAGGCCGCCGCGTCGTCTGCGGCAAGAAACGTCGCGGCGCAGATCAGACCCTATGGGGAGGAGCCCATGCATGAGCACGACGGAGGCGTGTTGTGGATGGTAGATGGGCGGATGACGGACTAACGATGAGCCTCGGGACGCACCGGTGGGGCCGCGGGCGCCTGGGGCCAACCGTTTCACGTCCGGGTTCGAATCGGAAGAGGGGGTCGCCTGGTGGAGGCGATAGTGCGTGTGCTGCTCGTGGAGGATCATGCCATCTTTCGGGAGCTTTTCGCTTCGGTCTTCCACCGCGAGCCGGGGTTCGAGGTCGTCGCGCAGGCTGGCTCTTTGGCCGAGGCGCGCGAGGTGCTGGAGGGCGTGGACGTGGCGATCCTGGACCTTAGGCTCCCCGACGGCGAGGGGACCGACCTCATCGGCGAGCTGCGGGCCAAGAACCCGCACGGCGTGGCCCTACTCCTGACCGCGAGCTCGGACCTCGGGGTCTACGCCCGGGCGGTTGCGGCGGGCGCGGCGGGCGTCGTGCACAAGTCGGTTTACGTCGGGGAGGTTATGGACGCGATACGGCACTTGGCGGCGGGCGAGGCCCTGCTCTCGCAGGAGGAGGTCGTCCAGCTGCTACGCTTCGCCGAATGCGAGCGCGCGCAGAGCCGGGAGGCGCGGGCCTGCTTCGAGCAGCTCACGCCCCGCGAATGGGAGGTGCTCAGGGCTTTGGCCGAGGGCATGAACGACAAGGAGATCGCGGAGAGGCTCTACGTCGGGGTCGGGACGGCGCGCAGTCACGTAGCGAGGATGCTGGCCAAGCTCGGGGTGCATTCCAGGCTGCAGGCGCTCGTCTTGGCGGCGCGCCACGGCTTCGTGAAGATCGCATAAGCCCGCTTAGGGGCCGAAAGCCCGAAGGTACCCCGGGACACTTGCGGAATCACATCATTTTACAGAGGCGCGCGAGAAAGCGACGCTCTACAGTTGCTTACATGGAGGAGGTGCGCGCCCTCGTAGCCAACGACCCGCGGATCTACCGCGAGGTGATCGCGGCCGCCCTAAGGGAGCTCAGGCCGCTCGTCGAGGTCGTGGTCGCCGAGCCGGAGGAGTTGGACCGGGAGGTTGAACGGGTGCGCCCGCACCTGGTGATCTGCAACCAGGCCACGGCCATCGTACGGGGCGGGGGATGCCTGTGCTGGGTGGTGCTCTACCCGGACGGAGAGGATCGGGCCGAGGTCGGCGGCGCCGGGGTGGTAGGAGGCGCGGCGCGGCTCCTTACCGGCGTGGGGGTCGCCGACCTGCTCTCGGTCATGGACGAAACGGAGCTGCTGTGCCGGGCTTCGTAAAGACGAGGAAGCCCCCGTTTCGGGGAGTGGGATCTCGACGTGGAGCAGACGGATCAAAGGTCTCGGGTCCTACTTTGAAGGTCCGGGGCACAAGGTGGGCGGGCGGCAACCCGCCGAGGAGGACATCGTGGGTGTCGTGAGACTGCGGGCGTCGGGCGAGGGACGGACGAACACGGAGTATTCGAAGCTCATCAGGCGGGTTCTCCTCGTCTGCGTTTTCGTCGCTGCCGCCATCACCGGCGGCGACACTCTGCCCGCGGACGCGGTCCAAGCCGGTCAGGCCACGGCCGGCCCGCAAGAGGTGCGATACCTCTGCGCCTCGAAGTCCAGCGGCCTGCTGCGGTACGTTACGGGACCGGGCAAGTGCAGCACGGGCGAGAGTTCGCTAAAGCTGCCAGATGATGGCCCCATCTACGCGTGCGCCTCTGGCCAGGGTGTGCGTCGTGTCGCGGATTTGAGACAATGCCAGTCCTGGGAACTTAAGCTTACGCTCCCGGGTGAAAAAGCTGTGCATTTCTGCGCCGCGAAGATTGTTGGCTACCTCCGCTACGTCACGGGTCCCGGCCAGTGCAATAGCAACGAGATCGCGGTGGTCGTCCCTCCGGCGAATCGCGCTCCCGTGGCCGACGACGACTCCTACGAGGTCGACGAGGATCAGACACGCAACGTTGCCGCGCCCGGCGTCCTCGACGGCGACACCGACGCGGAGGGCGATCAGCTGAGGGCGGTCAAGGCCAGCGATCCGGCCCACGGCCAGCTGACGCTCAACCCCGATGGCTCCTTCTCCTACAAGCCGAACGCCAACTTCAACGGTTCCGATTCCTTCACCTACAAGGCCAACGACGGCAAGGCGGACGGCAACACCGCCACGGTCAGGATCACGGTCAAGGCTGTCGAAGATAAGCCCGCGGCGGCCGACGACTCCTACGGGGTGGACGAAGAAAAGACGCTCACGGTCAACGACGGTCCGAACGACGTGCTGGCCAACGACACCGACGGCGATGGCGACACGCTCACGGCTGCGTTGGTCAACGCCCCGGGCAAGGGCCAGCTGACGCTCAACCCCGACGGCTCGTTCGCCTACGAACCAGACGAGAACTTCAACGGTTCCGATTCCTTCACCTACAAGGCCAACGACGGCAAGGCGGACGGCAACGAGGCCACCGTCTCTATTACCGTCAATGCGGTCAACGACGCGCCGGCCCTCACCCTGACCGGCGGCCCCGACGCCTCCGAGGTGGACGAGGGCGACGCCACCTACGCCTACGAGTTCACGGTCGCCGACGGTGACCCCGGCGACGACTTTACGGTCAAGGACGGCTTCCCCGACTGCGGGGAGGGCGGCGAGCTGGTCGAGAACTCCCTGAGCAAGACCGCCACCGGCGGCTCCTTCCAGTGCCGCTTCGTGGACGGTCCTTCGAGCCCGACCGTTAGGATGCAGGTCAGCGACGGCGACGCCGACAGCGACATCGCCGAGGCCGGCCCCGTCACCGTCAAGAACGTGAAGCCCACGGTCGAGCTCGGTGGCCCGGGCACCGTCGAAGAGAGCACCACGGCCCAGAGGACGTACACCTTCACCGTCGCCGACCCCGGCAACGACTCCTTCGAGGTCGAGCGAAACTTCCCGACTTGCGGCGACAACGGCACGCCGGTCGAAAACTCGCTCGCCACCGACGCCTCCGGAGGCAGCTTCAAGTGCATCTTCCCAGACGGGAACAACACCTCCGACGTGGCGATCAAGGTCAAGGACTCCGACGGGCTGAGCGACACAGATAACAAGGTAGTGAAGGTGACCGTCGATAACGAGGCGCCCACGGCCACCTTCAACGCCCCCGATTCCGTGGGCGAGGGTGAGGACGTCGAGATCTCCCTCACCGACGCGACCGACCCGGCGGGTAACAACGACACCATCGAGTACCGCTTCAAGTGCGGTGACGATCCCTACACGGACTACGGGACGGTTACCACCCACGTCTGCCCGACCACCGACGACGGCGAAGTGGTAGTCAAGGGTCAGGTAAGGGACGAAGACGGCGGGGAGAAAGAGTACCAGAAGACCGTCACGGTCGAGAACGCGAAGCCGTCCGTCACCGCCGCCGCGGACCAGAGCGCGGACGAGGGCGAGGAGAAGGGCTTCAAGCTCGGCTCCTTTGCCGATCCCGGCTCCGACGGCGCCTGGACAATCACTGTGGACTGGGGCGATGACTCTGAGGACACTACCTTCACTGCCAACTCGCCCGGCGACCTCCCGGACGGGAACCACGCTTACGCCGACGACGGCGTCTACACGGTGACGGTGACGGTCGCCGAGGACGGCACGGATGCGCCCTCGGGCTCCGCGACCTTCAAGGTCACGGTCGCCAACCTCGCGCCGACGGCTACCGCCCAGCCGGTCGAGACCCAGGACGGCGTGCCCAAGACCATAACCCTGGCGGGGAGCGATCCCGGGTCCGACGACTTGAGCTTCGAGATCACCACGCTGCCCGACCACGGCAAGCTCTACAAGGGCCAGAGCACGGCCGCCGCCGACGAGATCGCGAGCGGCAATCTGCCCTACGCCCTGAGCGGTAACGAGGTCACCTACGCCCCCGACGGGGGCTACGACGGCCCCGACGCCTTCGACTTCAAGGCCGACGACGGCACCGAGAAGAGCGCCGCCGCGACCGTCTCGATCACCGTCACCGAGTTCAACGACCCGCCGGTGGCCGACGACGACTCCGCCACGACCGCCGAGGACACCCCCGTGACCATAGACGTCAAAGACGGCGACTCCCCCGGCGCGGCCAACGAGAGCGGCCAGACGCTGACGGTAAGCAGGATCACGACCGACCCGGCCCACGGCACGGCGACGGTCATCGACAACGGCGCCGACGCCGGGAAGGTTCGCTACGCGCCCGCCGCCGACTACAACGGCCCTGACTCCTTCGAGTACGAGGTCTGCGACGACGGCACTACCAACCGCGCGCCCGATCACAAGTGCGACACCGCGATTGTCAACGTCACGGTCACTCCGGTCAACGACAAGCCGGCGGCTGTGGACGACCCCTACGACGTGGACGAGGACGGGACCCTGACGGTTAGCGCGTCAGATCCGCCCGCCGGGCCGGCGCCGGGCGTGCTCGGCAACGACACCGACGTGGACGACGGTGACACGCTGAGCGTCGTCGACGCCGACGGTGACGCTCAGGGCATACAGCCAGTGAGCAGGCCGGCCCACGGTACGCTCACGCTCGAGGCCGACGGCTCATTCGTCTACGAGCCGGACGCGAACTACTTCGGCGACGACACCTTCACCTACAAGGCCAACGACCGCACCGTCGACAGCGACGCCGCCACGGTGACCATCACGGTCAACCCGGTCAACGATCCGCCGAATGCTGTGGACGACGACGCGACTACCGACGAGGATAAAGACCTGGTCGTGGACGTGCTTGACAACGACGAGATAGCGCCCGACACGGGCGAGACGTTGACCATCCAGAGCGTCCAAGACGCCCGCCACAGCATGGTCTCGATCGACGACGGTAAGGTCCTCTACAAGCCCGACGCCAATTACTACGGCGATGACTCGTTCACCTACACCATAAGCGATGGCAACGGTGGGACCGACACCGCGACGGTCAACGTCACCGTCGACTCCGTCAACGATAACCCGGTAGGCGTCGCAGACTCCTACCAGGGCGCCATCGGCAACACCAGGTTCTCCGTCCAGGTCTCCAACCTCGGCGGCACCGGCCCCGTGGTCACCGCGCCGCAGGGCTCCCTCGACGTCATCAACAACGACACCGACGCGGACAACTCCGACCACGATGCGTCCGTGCAGGACACGCTCACGGCCGATACCGCCCCGATCGAGACGGCCAGCGGCGGAAGCGTCACCATGAACGCCGACGGCTCCTTCGTCTATTTGCCGGGTCCGGGCTTCGAGGGCACCGGCCAGAACGCCGACTCCTTCACTT
>JADDPV010000214.1 GCA_016781705.1 Rubrobacter sp. | reverse complement strand
TAAGAAGCTACGCAAGCACATAGCCGAGATCACCCACGTCTCCAGCATCACCGACTTCGGCGACTTGCCCGTCTTGCAGAGCGCGACCGCCTACCCCATGATCTTCACCGCCCAGAAGGAGCGCGACGAGATCGGCGGCCTCACCACCCTTACACAGGTTAAGTCGCTCGCCCCACCCTACCCCGACGTAGCCGCCCTCGTCCGAGAAGTCGGCCAGCCTCTACCCTCCGACGCCATAAGCGGCTCCGGCTGGTCCCTTACCGACGCCGCAACCACCGCCCGGCTCCGTAAAATGCATGCGGTGGGCATCTCGCTCGGCGAGTACGTGAAGGGGCAGATCTATCGCGGCGTACTGATAGGCTTCAACAAAGCGTTCATCATAGACCTCTTTGTCCGCCCGCTGTTTTCGCGCCTCTTCCTCGGTCTCCCTCAAGGCATTCTGGATGTGCGCGTGCCCATGATCCAGCTCCAGGGCACGGCGATAGTCTGCTTCGGCATAGAGTAGATT
Source organism: Rubrobacter sp. (assembly GCA_016781705.1). GTDB lineage: Bacteria > Actinomycetota > Rubrobacteria > Rubrobacterales > Rubrobacteraceae > Rubrobacter_F. The sequence goes on along the minus strand of JADDPV010000214.1, from coordinate 9,364 downwards.
CCTCAGCTCTCGGTGGCATCGTGCGCGCCGGGTCAGCGCCGCTAGGTTGTTGCCGGGATCTACTTCAAGTACGCGCGTGTTCGCCTCTACCGCCCTCTTCCCCAATCTTCCCTTGGCGTAGATCACGAGCCTCCCTCTCCAGCTTCTTGAGCAACCCTCCACCCGCGATCTCCACCGTTTCATTCGGTCTCACAACGAGACTAAAATATCATTGTGAGAAAGAAAGGAGGCTCGCCGGAACGAGCCCCCGAATCCTCGCCCGAGTACGATTTGCCGTAGTGTTAGCCCTCCAGGAGCAGCGCCTCCGGGTCCTCTATGAGGTCCTTTATACGCACCAGGAAGCTCACGGCCTCCGCGCCGTCCACGATGCGGTGGTCGTAGGAGAGTGCCAGGTACATCATCGGGCGGATCTGTATCTCCCCGTCCACGACGACCGGGCGCTCCTGAATCTTGTGCATCCCGAGTATCGCCACCTGCGGCACGTTGAGGATCGGCGTCGAGTTCAGCGACCCGAAGATGCCACCGTTGGTGATCGTGAACGTGCCCCCGCGCAGCTCCTCCAAACCCAGCTTACCGTTGCGTGCGCGCCTGCCCAGGTCGGCGATGTCGCCCTCTATCTCGGCGAAGCTCTTCTTGTCCGCGTTGCGCACCACCGGCACCACGAGCCCCTCGTCGGTGCTGACCGCGACCCCGATGTCGTAGTAGCTCTTGAGGACCAACTCGTCCTCCTGGAGCTCCGCGTTCACCTTCGGGAACGCCTTCAGGGCCCCGATAGCCGCCTTCGTGAAGAAGCTCATGAAGCCGAGCCTCACCCCGTCGTGACGCTCCTGAAACCTCTCCTTGCGGCGGTTCCGCAGATCCATAACCGCCGACATGTCCGCCTCGTTGAAGGTAGTGAGCATCGCCGCGGTCTGCTGCGCCTCGACGAGCCTCTTGGCGATGGTCTGCCGCCGTCGCGACAATCTGACCCGCTCCTCCAGAGCGCCCCGGCCGTCCTGAGCCGCCGGCGCCTCTTCCCGCTGCCGGCGTTCGGGTGCCTCGGTCGAGGTCTTCTCTTTCGGGCCGCCGGCCGGGGCGCTGTAGCGGTCCCGGATCAGGCGCTCCACGTCCTCCTTCGTGACGCGCCCGCCCGAACCCGAGCCCGACACCTCCGAAAGCTCGATGTCGTACTCGCGGGCGAGCTTCCTCACGGACGGCGAGGCGCGATGGCCGTCCGCTTCCGTGACCTCTTCGGCTTCCTCGCCCACAGCCTCCCGCCTCTCGGGCTCAGACTCCTCCTCTTCGGCCTCCCCCCCGTCCCCGGTGGGCCCGGCCTCCGCCTCCTCCGCGGTCTCCTCCTCTTCGGCTTGCGGGGCGGCGACGCCGTCACCGCCGGCGGCCCCGTCGCCCGCGCCTATCGTGCCGATAACCTCGCCGACGTTGACGGTTTCGCCCTCGCCCTTGGCGATGGACTCCAGAACACCGTCGCTCTCGGCCTCTACCTCGAAGTTGATCTTGTCGGTCTCCAACTCGACGAGTGGCTCGCCGGCCTCGACCGTGTCGCCCTCTTTCTTGAGCCACTGGCCGACGGTCGCGTCGGCTACCGATTCCCCGAGTTCGGGGACGTATATTTCACCCGGCACGGTTCACCTCGCGCTCTCTATCCTCTTCGGACTCTTCGGCGGCCTTGAAGGCCGCCCTCACCAGCGCCGCGTGCTCCCTCTTGTGGAAGCCCTGCGAGCCCTGAGCCGGGCTCGGGCGGGCGGGCTTGCCGACGTAGCGCACCGGCATCCGGTCGTTCACCAGCTCCCTGAGGCGAGGCTCCATGAACGACCACGCGCCCATGTTCTTGGGTTCCTCCTGGACCCAAGCGATCTCGCGCAGGTTCGGGTAGCCCTCGACGATCTCCCTGACTTGTCCCTCGGGGAACGGGTAGAGCAACTCCACCCGCGCCACCGCCGTGGCCTCGTCCTCCTGGCGCGCCTCGCTGCTCACGAGCTCCGTGTAAATCTTGCCGGTGCAAAGGATGAGACGCTTGACGGACTCCGCCCTGCCCCTCGCCTCTTCGTCATCGAAGACTGGGTGGAACTTGTCGTCCGTCAGGTCCGCGAGCCTCGACGCCGCCATGGGGTTCCTGAGCAGGCTCTTCGGGGACATGAGGATCAGGGGACGATGGTCGTCCCTGAGCGTGGCCTGGGCGCGCAGCAGGTGGAAGTACTGGGCGGCGGTAGTGAGGTTCGCCACCCTTATGTTCTCGTGCGCGGCGAGCTGCAGGTACCGCTCCAGGCGCGCGCTGGAGTGCTCGGGACCCTGGCCCTCGTAGCCGTGCGGCAGGAGCATGACGAGCCCAGAGGTCTGGCCCCACTTCGCCTGCCCCGAGACGATGAACTGGTCGATGATGGGCTGCGCCACGTTGGCGAAGTCGCCGTACTGCGCCTCCCATAACACGAGCGTCTCTCTGGCGTTGAGCGTATAACCGTACTCGAAGCCCAACGCCGCGACCTCCGAGAGCGGGCTGTTGTGGACCGCGAAGGAGGCGTTGGCCTGCTCCAGCTCCTGCAGCGGTATGTAGGGCTCGCCGGTCTCCGTATTGTAGAGCGCCGCGTGGCGCTGCGAGAACGTCCCGCGCACCGTGTCCTGGCCCGTCAGCCGGATCGGCACGCCGTCCTCGAGGAGCGACGCGAACGCCAGCACCTCGGCGTGCGCCCAGTCTATGCCTCCTCCGTCGTCGCCGTCCAGCTCGCCGCGGTTCTTCTGCATGAGCCGCTCGAGCTTGCGGTTCGCGTCGAAGCCCTCGGGGCGTTGCATGAGCGCCTCGTTCAGTTCGACGAGACGCTCGGCGGGGACGGCCGTGTCGGGGATCTCCACGAGCGGGGTGTGCGGCTCGTCGGTGAAGATGTCATCCTCGCCGATCTCCTCGTGGCCGGGCTTGTTGTGCTCGTCCTCCATACGGCCCCTGATCTCCTCGACCAAGCTCTCCGCCTCTTCCGAGGAGATTACGCCGCGCTCCTCCAGTTGCCTCGCGTAGAGCTCGCGCACCGTCGGGTGCTCGCGGATGATCTCGTACATCGCCGGCTGGGTGTAGGTGGGCTCGTCACCCTCGTTGTGCCCGAACCGGCGGTAGCCGATGAGGTCGATCATGAAGTCCTTGTGGAACTTCTCGCGGTAGGCGTAGGCCATCCTGGCCGCCGCCATGCACGCCTCCGGGTCGTCGGCGTTGACGTGTACGACCGGCATCTCGAACCCCTTGGCGAGGTCGCTCGCGTACGTGGTCGAGCGTGCGTCCTTTTTCTCGGTGGTGAACCCGAGCTGGTTGTTGGTGATGATGTGCAGCGTCCCGCCCGTCGTGTAGGCGGGCAGGCGCGAGAGGTTCAGCGTCTCCGCGACGATCCCCTCGGCCGGGAACGCCGCGTCCCCGTGCAACAGGATCGGCAGCGACGCCTCGCTGCTCCTCTTCGGCTCCCCCCTCCCGTCGCGCTTCTCCTGGGCGGCGCGCGCCATCCCCTCGACGACGGGGTCGACGTGCTCCAGGTGGCTCGGGTTGGGGGCGAGGTTGATGAGGACTTCCTGGTCGGCGATCTCGTCGGAGAGCTGGAAGCCCCGGATGCCCAGGTGGTACTTGACGTCCCCGACCCAGCCGCCGCCCGGGCTCTCGGAGACCGAGGAGTCTTCGCCCCTCTCCGGCTGCTGGAACTCGCCGAAGATCCTCTTGTACGGCTTGTCCAGGACGTGCGCGAGCACGTTGAGCCTGCCCCGGTGCGCCATCCCCAGGACCGCCTCCGGTATCCCGGCGTCCGCCGCGGCCTGCACGAACGCGTTGACCATCGGCACGACCATGTCTACGCCCTCGACGCTGAAGCGTTTCTGGCCGAGGAACGTCCTGTGCAGGAACTTCTCGAAGGTGTCCACCTGCGTGAGCCGCCGGAGGAGCTGCTTCGACTCGTCGTCGCTCAAGGGACCACCGAAGCGCCCGGACTCGACGGCTTCGCGCAGCCAGAACCGCTCCTCGGGTTCGTGGACGTGGCCGAAGTCGTAGCCGGTGGTCGAGCAGTAGATGCGCCGGAGCTCGTCGGCCCCCTCTTTGGCCGTTTCGGTTCGCTCCCCGATCGGCCCGCCGATGATGATGCCGGCGGGCAGCGTCTTCAGGTCGTCCTCGCTCACGCGGTAGAAGCCCGGGTCGAGCGTGGGGTCGCCCTGCGGCTCGCTGCCCAGCGGATCCAACTGCGCCGCCAGATGGCCGTAGTCCCGGACGTGCCGGATCCACTTCGTCGCCCCAACGACCTTCTCCACGTCCACCTCGTCCGCGACGGCGCCTCCGGCCGCCCCGTTCGCTCCCGCACCGTCCGTCCGCGGTGGGCCCCACTCCTCGAAGAACGTCCTCGTGTGCTCGTCAACGGAGTTCGGATCTTCCCTGAACCTCTCGTAAAGCTCCAGCACGTAGCCGAGGTTCGGGCCGAAAAACTGGCTCCCGACGCTACCTCTCTCCAACCTAGATCACCCTCAACATTTCATAATGGGTTTACATGTTTCCTGGGAGACTCTCCGGCGCTGCGTGACACCGCGCCGGGACTCCCGCCCCCCGCGCGGCGCCGGCCGGACCGTCTCTCCGCATAGCGAATTACATACATCGCAACTCTTCTAAATAGTACCTTATCTTCACGTCCCGGGGGTCTTACCCTGAAGGGAACGCTCCTACCCTCGCCCGCCTCCGGGCTCGTCCCCCAGCTCGACGAGCACCAGGCGCAGGGTGTCGGCCATCCCGTCGTGGCCGAACTTCTCGGCCTGACCGATGCCGCGCTCGTACGCGGCGCGGGCCTCCCCCTCGCGCCCCAGGTGTTCCAGGGCCTCGCCCAGGCGCAGGTACGCGTTGCCCTCGTCGTGACGAGCGTCCTGAAAGATAACGCTCGCGTCCCCCGCAAAGGCCCAGGTGGCGACCAGGGAGCCGTCTACGGCGGCGAGGACGTTGAGGCGGATGCTCCCGTAGGCCCAGTGCCGGTCCTCGGGGTCGAAGGCGTCGAGGCCCTCGGGGACGAGCGCCGCGTAGCCCTCCAGGAGGGCGTCCCGGTCACGTTCGAGTTCCTCCACCTCCTCCCTGCGGCCCCTGAGAGCCTCCAGGGCGTCTCTAGCGGCCTCGCGGGTGGCTTCGAGAGCCTGGAGTTTGGCGCGCAGCTCGTCGGGGCTCAGGAGCCCTTCTACGGCGAGATCCTGCGCCCGGGCACGCTGGCGGTCAACGTCCGCGAGCCGGTTCAGCCATATCCCCGTCTCCCGGTCGGGGTCCCCGCGCAAGGCCCGGCGCTTCTCCTCGATCATGGCGTCCAGGCCGGCGCGCAGCCGGTCGGGGTCGGTAAGGAGGTTGTGGACGAACGCCCAGACGGTCTCCTCCGTCTCGGTGGCGCGGTAGTGGCGGGTGTTGAGGCAGATCTGCGCGTGCCCGTCCCTCCTGTGGCCCTGGCAGCGGTAGTAGGCGGTTCGCTTGCCGTTCTTGCGCCTTATGTTCGCGTAGCCCATGCGGCACCCGCAGTGGGCGCAGCGGAGCACCCCGCCGCCCAGCTCCCACACCCGGCTCGTCGCCTTCCAACTGCGTGCCCGGGAGCGCATGGCCTCCCTCGCGTCGTCCACGAGGGCGCGGGTGATCCCCAGCGAAGCCACCGCCGCGTCGAGGGGGACGGGGACGGCGATCCACTCCTCTTTGGGCTTGGGCCGGGACCGCTGCTGCTGGGCGTACTCCTTGCCGTTCGGCCCGACCTTTGAGACGTTGCGGCGGGTGGTGCGCTCCCGGTTGAACCACCAGATGCCGAACTCCCCTTCCGGGTCGAGCCGGGCGGCCACCTCCGCAGAGACCATCCCCCGCACCTCCTCGAAGGGGTGCGGCCGATAAAGGTCGGAAAGTACGATGCGCCGGATAGCGTTGTGGTTCCAGTTCCTCCCGCCCGCCGGGGCCAGCACGCCCTCCCTCATGAGCGCCTGGCTAAGACCGAATACGCTCCCGCCCCCGCACAGGTCCCGGAAGATGCGCTCCACAACGCCTATCTGCCCCTCGTCGGCCACGAGGCCGTCCCTCGCGGCGTTGTAGCGGAAGCCGAAGGGCGGGGTGTGCCCGGCGATCACCTTACCCTCCCTGGCCCGCCGGAGCTTCCCCCGCCGCGTCCTCTCGGCCGTCTTGGCCCGCTCGAACTTCGCCAACTGGTCAAGGATGCCGTCCGTGAGCTGGCCCTCGGGGCTCTCGTCGCCCCGGTCGTTGAGTGCCCGGATCTTGGCACCGTGGACGGTGAACTCCTCCTTGAGGAGGTACAGGTAGGCCGGCTCCCGCGCGAAGCGGTCGCGGTCCTGCGCCAGCACCACCGACACTCCCCCGACGGCCACGAGGTCCCGCACCCGGTCCATCCCCGGCCGCTCCAGGCTCGCCCCGCTATGGCCGGGGTCCGCGACCTCCTCCACCACCTCGTAGCCCTCGCGCCCCGCGTACTCCCGCAGGCGCTCCATCTGCTGCCGGAGGCTGAAGCCACTCCTCGCCTGCTCGTCTGTGGAGACGCGGGCGTAGAGGACGGCGCGTAGCTTCGCTGGGCCGTGGCCGTTCGTGCCAGGCATGGCGCTAGTCCCCGCTCACGAGCTCGGTTGGCTCCACTTCGAGGGCGCGCGCGAGCTTGGTAAGCGTGGGCGGGTGAAACTTCTCGTTCTTCTCGCGGGTCTCCAGGAGCCAGATCGTGCTCGTGCTCACGCCGGACTCTTTCGACAGGGCGCGTTGAGTCTTGCCCTGTAGCGTCCTTATCCTTTTCAGTTTCTTGCCGTCCAGGTACACCGTGGTCAGCATACGCGCGTCCTCCCCGGGTTCGGGCTTCTTGAAGTCAATATAACATAAAATCGAGTCAATAGCATTAACTTTAGGTACAAAGCTGTTAGAATAAGGGCGTCGGATAAAGAAACGGCCCCCGCGGAGTTGCAGCTCCCGGAGGCCTGGACCAAGAGGAGGCCCTCTTGATCGAGACCACTATAGCGGAGAAGCTCCGGGAGTTGGAGGAGCGCTACCGCCACGAGCCGATGGGCGAGGAGGAGAGGCTCGAGCTTCACGACCTGATCCTCAAGCTCGAGAAGAAGCTGGCCACGGCGGCGGGCAGGTAGCCGCCATGACCGCCACCACCACCATCACCGGGGGGCGGACCACGCCCCCCGCCGTCCCCGAAGTCGAGACCGTCGCGGAGCGCATCGAGCAAGAGCTCGCCAGGGTGCACGCCACCCGCCCCGCCCTCGCCCCGCGCATCTCCCGGGCCGAAGGCATCCTGGTTACGCATCTCTCTTGTCGCAGGCAGCGCGTGATCCGCGTCCGGGTTCGTGACGGACGCGCCCGGTTCCTCGTCTCCGGCTCCGAGGGTGCGGTGTACGTCGTGGATCCCCGATCGTGGGATTGCTCTTGCCCAGACTTCCACCGCCGGGGAGCTGGCTGCAAGCACGCGCTGGCCTGTTGGGCGCTGTGGCGGGCTTCGGCCCGCCCGGCCGCCGTCGATGGCTTCGAGCACGTCGGGGAGAAGTTCGTCGGGTGCGTGCTGCCGCTTCGCCAGTGCGCGGGGTGCGGCGATCGGTTCGCCGGCCGCGAGCTCGTCGAGGTCGGCCCCGAGCAGGCGGAGTGGTCGCTTGCGGTCTCCGAGGGCGAGCGTTACTGCCGCCCCAACGGGTGCGCCCGCCGTCACGGCGTCCTCTAGCTCCGGCTTGATGGCCCGTGAACTCAGAGCGGGGGCCACCACGGCCCCATCCCAAGAGTCGAAACGTACCGCCGGCGGAACTTTGTCGCCGGCGACAAACTCCGAGAGGAGAAGCATGACGGATATAGAGGGTCGAGAGCAGTGGACCCCGGAGGAGCGGGCGCACTACGACGCTCGCTCGGAGGTCGAGGCGTGGGACCTCGCGCGCAAGATCCTGGCCCCCTGGGTCGAGTCGGTGCGACCCATCGGCAGCGACGAGCTGACGCGGGTCATGGAGAAGGCGCTCGCCGAGGTCGAGGAGGCCGTGGGCCGCGCGCGTGGCGAGCTCGAGCGGCTGGAGAGGAGGGGCTCGTGAGCGGGGAGTTCTTGGAGGGCCACGTGGGTGAGTGTTCGCACGACTGCACCCGGCCGGCGACGGTGCGGATCCGCAACGCGTGGGTTGTGTGCACCCTGCACTACCTGGACTTCCTGTCCTCCGAACGCGAGAACGAGGCGAGCCTCGCCGTGGAGCTGTTGAAGCCTTGGCGCAGCCGGGCCGAGCACCACGGGTGCGCCAACTTCGTGTCCGGACTCGACAGGCTTATCGAAGACGAGCAACAGAGGCTCGATGAAGCCCAAGAGCAGGGGCGGTTGTGGGACCGCATCAGCCGTGAGCCCAAGGCGGGCGCCGATGTGTGACGAGAGGACCAGCGGCCACGAGGAGCTGTGGGTCACCTCGACCCTGCCCCCCGACCAGGGGCCGGAGGGGAACCTGAAGATGTGGCGCGAGGCCGAGATGTTCTTCGACCACCTGTGCAACCTGTGGGAGAAGCACCACAACGAGGCGGTGATCGTCGGCCTGGCAGACGTGTACAACCGCTGCGTCGAGGAGCGCAGGCGCGCCGAGGACCTCCTCGAGCTCCGCGAGCGGTGGTCCGAGCGAAGGGTCGGCGGCGTGGCGGAGCCGGAGAGCCCCGTGCGGGGGCCGGAGGGCGACAAGTGAGGCCCCGCGAGGAGGAAGAGGTCCGGATCCGCCCCACGATCATCGCAACGGCCCCGACCGACGGCGGCGGCGACGTCGTCGGGTTCGTGACCGCCGACCTCACGGCCGCTGGCGGCGAGGCCCTGGTCGTCTTCCGCGGCCTCGAAGATGCCCGCGAGTACCAGGAGCGCACCGGCAAGAGCACGCCCGGCGAGGGCTACAAGATCATCGTCGGCCTGTCCGCCGGCGCCCTGGCGGACGTCCTCGACACGCTGGGCGCCCCCCTCGTCGCAATGCCCGGGCTGTGGACCGGCGGCGACGGGGAGGTGGATGTCTTCGACGCCGGCGACTTCGTGGCCATGCTCGAGGAGAGCCGGAGAGGCTAGCGCGCAGCGCAACCGACGCACCGGCACCGGGCCGGGGTCCCTTATCGGGGCTCCGGCCCTTCCCGTGTGAGCCGCCGCCCTTGACCCGGACCGCGTGCCGTGACTAGCATTCCCTTGCCACACAGCGAGGGGAAGGGGCGACGCCAGTGTCCGAGGGAAGGCGTTTTTGCGAGAACTGCGGCGCGGAGGTAAGCGAGGCCACCAACTTCTGCCCGCACGCTCTCGGGCGGGGAGGAAGAGTAGGGTGGATAACCTGCGGAAGCGCATCGAAGAGGCGAAGGGCCATGGCGTTCTGAAGGAAGGCCAACGGCGGTAGGCGGCTGGGAAGAGGAGAGACGATG
>JADDPV010000141.1 GCA_016781705.1 Rubrobacter sp. | reverse complement strand
CGGCGCGGGCTATCTCGTAAAAGGAGAAGCGGCGCCGGTCGCCGGTGAGGCGGTAGACCGCTTCGAGGACCTCCAGGCGCAGGGAGATGAGCTGCTCCAGGCGCCATCGGATCTCGTCGCCGGTCAGGTTCATAGTCTGGTACAGGCGCGCTATCTCCGCTACCTGCGCGAGCGCCTCCTCCCGCTTGCTTAAGCGAGCAACCGACCCTTCGTCCAGGTACCTCCTCGCCGTGATCCTGGCGAGAGCCAGCTTGCCTTCGGATCCGCCGAAGCCCCTCAAGGGTCGCCCGCCCTCGCGCTCCGCCGCACAGGGTTTGCCGACCTTCGCCTCCTCGCCCCCGACGAATACGCGTGGGAGGTGTCCGCCCGCGTAGTACGCCACCTGATGGGCCATCGCGCTGGCCCTCTCGGCGCACCCCGGTGAGGCGCCGGTCCGGATCTCCACCCACCGCCGCTCCGTCCCCGAGTACAGTCGCTCCAGCGCCCGCCACGTCGCGTCGCCTCTGAGGTCGAGTTCCCCCGGCTTCTCCGTCACGACCGAGACCTCCGTTCCCGGCAACTGCGCGGCGTAGGCGTGGCGCACGGCGACGAGGAACCTCTCGAACTCCTCGTCCACGGTGCCGGAGAGGTAGCGGCGGCGTTCCGCGGGCAGCACGTACATCAGGCGGCTCTTGATCCTGCGTTCCTTGCCCTCGGCGGCCTTGAGGCGGTCTATCGCCTCGTAGAGCTCCCGCCGTCGCTTGTACACAAGCTCCGAGAGCCGCTCTACCTCCGCGTCCGTCCCGAACCCCTCCGCCGACTCCGTCCAGGCGTCGTCGCGCGCCAGACAGGCCGCTTCGTGGGCGTTGCGCGCCCGGATCACCGCCCGCTGCTGACCCTCCCGCTCGCCCTGGGCCTCCCCAAGCTCGCGCTCCAGCGTCTCTATCGTGGACGACACCGAACGGTCCCTCTCCGTCTCTCCCGAAAGCGTCCTTCCCCCCTTATTCTACAGCAAGCTCGAAACGGGCGGCGCGCTATTGCGCCCGGACCCGTCTGCGGATAGGCTTCAGGTGACGAGGTCATAGCGGGGAGGAAGAGCGCATGGACTTCAACACGGGCGGTTCCGGAGGCCAGAATCCCAACGACCCGGCCCGACCGCTGTACGGGAGCGGGCCGGCCGGTCCCGCCCCCGGGCTCTCGGGCGGCCCGACCGGCGAGTTCAATGTGTCGAATCCGGTGGGTAGCTTCGTGAGCACCGTCAGGGCTCTGGTCTCCAACCCCGTCGGCTTCTTCCGTAGCCTCCCGCGGAGCGGGGGCTTCGTCAACCCGCTTGCCTTCGCCGCGATCTGCTCCTTGATCGCGGCTATACCCTTCGGGCTCCTCTTCGTCCTGTTTTCCCTGTTTGCCGCCGACGCTAGCTTTTTTCTGACCGCGGTGCTCTTGTCCTTGCTCTACCTGGTCTTGTTCCCCGCTGTTACCGTCTTGTCGGATGTTGTCGGCGCGGCTATCTACCATCTCGTCGTCTACTTGCTGGTGCGCCAGAACAACGCCGGTTTCGGGGCTACCCTCAGGGTTGTCTGTTACGCCTCTTTCCCGGTGATCCTTGCCTTCCTGTTTCTGATACCGATTCTGAACATACTTATCGGCCTCGTGCTGACGGTATACGTCATCATTTTATTCGTGCTGGGTATACGCGAAGTGCACGGCATGACCACAGGACAAGCCGCTATCGTGATTCTTGCACCCGTTGCCGTTTCGGTGGTTCTGAGTTTGGTATTCGGGCTCTTGGCGATTGTGATCGGCGCCCTGGCGGGCTCCGCTTAGCAAGCTCGCCCGGCGGTAGTCGGTTAGTGGATTTCGATGTGGGATCCAGTGGAGCGGCGCGGGCACTCGCCGGCGGGGAGGTCGAGATCTCCCTGCGCTCCGAAGCTTCCGCCGGGCGATCGACCGCTTGCTCTTTGAGGGGAGGCTTGTCCGCGCGCTGGCGGTCGCGGGGACTGGCTCAACTCGTTCTTGTTCGTGACGGCGTGCTCGGCCGTGCCGGTGCTCGCCTATGTTCTCGCCGTGCAGGTCATCACCATCTACGCGGAGGGCCTGACCGCGTCCGTCATGTTCGAAGCCGCCGTCCTCACGGCGCTCCTCGACCTGATCACCCGCTCCAATGTTCACGCTATTCTGGTCCTCCGTCGTCCACGCGCTCCTCTGAAGGAGGACGAGCTACAACACCCGTGGCTTCGGTTCGACGTTCGGGGCGGCTCCGTACACCTCTGGGCTCACGCTGCTGGTCGCCTAGAGATCCCACTAGCGAACCTCGCAGGTAGCCTCGCACAGGCTACCTCTGCGCTGTCGGCCTCTCGGAGCCGTACGGCACTACCCAGGCGGAGCCCTCAAGGTCGTTGCCGCCGGCACGCTCGCCGCCGCGATGGTCCTGTTGTTCCTGCTCCTCCTGGTCGAACCCTTCGTGCACTCTGCTCTCATCCTCCTGCTCGCCTGGGCTGTCTTCGGCTCCTGGGGCTCCTGGCGTCCTGGACCGTCACCGGGCTTGCCAGCGGGTCGTTCGGCTCCCCGGTCCTCGTTCTAGGCGTCTGCTCATGCCGGTGGCCTACCTGTTCCGTATGGTCTCGAGCTGACGAGCATTGCGGGCCCCCCCTCCCGTTAGCCGCCCCTTCTCCCGACCGCTATACTGACCCAAATCCACCAGAAGGGGGTTCCTCAGTGGCGCAGATGGTTACCCTGATCCCGGGCGACGGAATCGGACCTGACTTGACGGACTCGGTACGGGAGGTCATAGGCGCTCTGGGTACCGACATCGAGTGGGAGGTCGCCGAGGCTGGCGAGACCGTGATGGACGAAAGAGGTACCCCACTCCCCGAAGACGTGCTCGAATCCATCCGCCGCAACAAGGTAGCCCTCAAAGGTCCCCTCACCACCCCCGTCGGGACCGGCTTCCGCTCCGTGAACGTTGCGCTCAGGAAGGAGCTGGACCTCTACGCGAACGTCAGGCCGAACATCAGCCTGCCTGGGTTGGACCTCAACTATAGAGACATAGACCTCATTATTTACCGCGAGAACACGGAGGACCTGTACGCGGGGGTCGAGCACATGGTGGGGCGCCACGCGGCGGAGAGCATCAAGATCATCACGCGTGAGGGCACCGAGCGCATCTGCCGCCTCGCCTTCGAGCGGTCGAAGGAACTGGGGCGCAAGCACATAACCGTCGTTCACAAGGCGAACATCATGAAGTACACCGACGGACTCTTCAGGGACGTGTTCTACGAGGTTGCCAAGGACTACGAGAACGACTTCGAGGAGATAGACGACCGCATCGTGGACAACATGAGCATGCAGCTCGTGATGAAGCCAGACCTCTACGACGTGATGGTCTGCCCGAACCTCTACGGCGACATCCTCTCCGACCTGTGCGCGGGGCTGACGGGCGGCTTGGGCGTGGCGCCGGGCGCGAACCTGGGGGACGGGCTCGCGGTCTTCGAGCCGGTTCACGGCTCCGCGCCGAAGTACGCCGGCCAGAACCGGGCGAACCCGCTGGCGACGCTGCTCTCGGCCAAGAACATGCTCGCCTACCTGGGTTACGACGAGGACGCGGATCGGATGCAGGCCGGCATCGAGGCGGCGCTCAAGAACCCCGAGACCCGCACGAAGGACCTCGGCGGCAGCGCGGGGACCAGGGAATTCACGCAGGCGATCATCAAGAACCTGTAGGGGCCACCTGTAAGAATCGGCGGAAGCCGGGTATAAACTGGCGCTGTTCGCAACGTTCGGTTACATCGGGAGGGTTAGTGCGCGTTCTTGTGGCGGGTGGCGACGGTTTCTGCGGTTGGCCCACGGCCCTGTACCTCTCGGTGCGGGGCCACGAAGTTTTCATAGCGGACAACATGAGCCGCAGGGGTTGGGACGAGGAGCTGGGGACCAACTCGCTGACGAGGATCTCCACGCTCGAGGACCGCGTCGCCCGCTGGAAGGAGTTGACCGGGCGTGAGATCGGGGTCGCCGCCGGAGACCTCACCGACGAGCGGTACGTATACGAGACGATAGACCGCTGGCGCCCCGAGGCCCTGGTCCACTTCGCCGAGCAGCGCGCCGCTCCCTATTCCATGATCGACCGCTCCCACGCCGTCTTCACCCAGGTTAACAACGTCGTCGGCACCTTGAACGTCATATTCGCCATCGGCGAGGTCGTGCCGGACTGCCACCTCATAAAGCTCGGGACGATGGGCGAGTACGGTACGCCCAACATAGACATCGAAGAAGGCTACATCGAGATCGAGCACAACGGCCGCAAGGACACGCTACCATACCCCAAGCAGCCCGGCTCCTTCTACCATTTGAGTAAAGTCCACGACTCGCACAACATTATGTTCGGTTGCAAGGTCTGGGGCATAAGGGCCACGGACCTCAACCAGGGCGTCGTCTACAACGTGGAGACCGAGGAGACGGCCTCCGACCCTGTCCTCACCAACCGCTACGACTACGACGGCATCTTCGGGACAGCGCTCAACCGCTTCATCGCGCAGGCGGCGAGCGGAAGTGAGATCACGGTCTACGGCGAGGGCGGTCAAACGAGGGGCTTCATAGACATCCGAGACACGGTTCGCTGCATCGAGCTGGCCGCGAACAACCCGGCCGAGCGGGGCGAGTTCCGCGTCTTCAACCAGTTCACCGAGCAGTGGTCCGTGTTGCAGCTTGCCCGCCTCGTGGAGAAGGTTGCCCGGGCGCTGGACCTCGACCCGAAACTGGTACACCTCGACAACCCGCGCGTCGAGCAGGAGGCGCACTACTACAAAGCGGCGAACACCAGGCTCATGGACCTCGGCCTCAAGCCGCACCTGTTGGACGAAGAGACGGTCGAGCGGCTGCTGCTCACGGCGATGGAGAACCGGGACCACATCCACCCGGAGACCTTCGCGCCGCGGGTGGACTGGCGCCGGCCCCACTACAACAAGTAGGGTCTGGACGAACCCTCTTGCGGATCGCACTCTTCACCGAGACCTTCCTCCCCGCGACGGACGGCGTGGTCACACGCCTGCGCTACACCATCAAGGAGCTGCGGCGGATGGGGGACGAGTTGCTCATCATCGCGCCCAAGTATGGGGAGGGACCCGGGTTCTACGAAGGCGCCCCCATCTACCGGGTATCGAGCGTCCCCTTTCCGCCATATCCCCAGATCAAGCTCGCCCCCACGCTGCCCGGTGTCGGCCACGCGCTCATAGGTTTCAAGCCGGATCTGGTCCACGCCGTCAACCCGTTTATCCTCGGATGGGGGGCTCCTCACTTCGCCCGCCGTCTGGGGGTCCCGCTGGTCGCTTCGTACCATACGAACGTCGCTGAATATGCTCGGTTCTACAAGCTCGGTTTCCTGTACCGGCCGACCCGGTGGCACACTAGGAGGTTGCACAACCGGGCCAGGATCAACCTGTGTACCTCGGCATCTACCCGCGAGTATCTCCTGAGCGAGGGCATAGAGCGGGTTCACCTGTGGCCGCAGGGGGTGGACACCGAACGCTTCAACCCGAACAAGGCGTCGGAGTGGTGGCGCGCCAGACTATCGGGCGGGCGCCCGGACGAGAAGTTGCTGATCTACGTGGGGCGCCTCGCGCGCGAGAAGGGGATAGGACGCCTCAGGTCCATCCTCAAAGAGGTCCCCGGCGCGCGGCTCGCGATAGTCGGCGACGGCCCGGCACGGCGCGACCTGGAAGGGGAGTTCGCGGGTACACCGACGGTATTTCCGGGGCTTCTGCTGGGTGAGGAACTCGCGTCGGCGTACGCCTCGGCGGATATGTTCGTCTTTCCCTCGACCACGGAGACGCTGGGGATGGCGATGATCGAGGCGCTCGCCTCCGGCCTCCCCGTGGTCGCCGCCGAGACCGGCGCCTCGCGCGAGGTCGTCTCCGACGGGGAGAGCGGCCTGCTCTACGACCCGATGTCGAGCGACGGCCTCGCCGAAGCCGTCGGCAGGATACTCGCCGACGACGCGCTACGCGCCCGACTCTCTCGCAACGCGCGGGAGGCCGCCCTGGAGCGGGATTGGGCCTCCTCCACGCGCGCACTGCGCGGCTACTACGAGAGGGCGCTGAGTAGTTGAGCGCGGAGCGAGGCGCAAAGCGCGCGAAGCTGAAGAGCGGAGGCAAGCGGTTCTCCATGTTCACGGTCGTCGGGATCTCGAACTTCGTGGTGGACTTCGGCGTGCTGAACCTGTTCCTGTGGCTGGCGCCGACGCGCGAGCCGTCCCTGCTCGCGCTGTACAACGGCGTGGCGCTCTTGCTGGCGAACGTCAACAGCTACGCGTGGAACGCGCTGTGGACGTTCCGGGGGCGGGCGGAGCGCGGGCCGCGGCAGAAGGTGCTCTTTTTGTTGCAGGCGCTGTTCGGGGTCGCGGTCGGCAGCTGCTTGTTCTGGCTGCTCGTGCGGGGCATCCTCACCTACACCGGCTCGCCTGCCTACGTCGCCGGGAACATCGCCAAAATCGCCTCGGCCGCGGTGGCGTCCACGATCAGCTTCTTCCTCATGCGTTACCTGGTCTTCTCCCGCAAGCGGCGCTTCGGGAGAGCGGTTCGGACACGCTTGTAAGGGGCACGGGGGCGTGCTAAATTATCCGAGCGCGAGAGCGTGAGGTGTGTGCGGAAGTAGCTCAGCTGGTAGAGCATCACCTTGCCATGGTGAGGGTCGCGGGTTCGAATCCCGTCTTCCGCTCTGGCCGTGGGGGCCGAAGGCTTTGGCGGCATGGCCGAGTGGTTTAGGCACAGGTCTGCAAAACCTGTTACCCCGGTTCGACTCCGGGTGCCGCCTCTCGGTCGGGACGTGCAAAACGGTCCCGTTGCGGGCGATTAGCTCAGGGGGAGAGCGCTTCCTTGACGCGGAAGAGGCCAGTGGTTCGAATCCACTATCGCCCACTCTAGCGGTCGGCCGGTAAGCACTTCAGCTTGTCAGGTGGAGTTCTGGAACGGCTATCGTTTTCTTCGCATTCCGCAACCAGTTTGGAAGCTCACTTTCGGGTGAAACGCCGCTACAATCACGTATCTTGGAACGATCGCAAAACTTTTGGAGGAGCGGCGTATGGCTACGGTCAGGTTACCGGATGGTAGAGAGTTAGCTATAGAGCCCGGTGAGAGGGCGCGCGACGTGGCCGAGAGGATCGGCAAACGCCTCGCCCGGGACGCCGTGGTTGCGAAGCTCGACGGCGAGTTGGTGGACCTCGATGCTCCGCTCGACGGCGGCGGAGAGTTTGAGGTGGTTACGGGGGACTCAGCCGAGGGGCTGGAGGTGATCCGTCACTCCACCGCCCACGCGATGGCGCAGGCGATCTTGGAGCTTTATCCTGGCAGTAAGCTCACCATCGGCCCGCCGATAGAGAACGGCTTCTACTACGACATCGAGGTTGCGGGGCGCATCACCGACGATGACCTGCCGCGCATCGAGGAGAGGATGCGCGAGGTCGTGCAGCGGGATCTCCCGATCAGGCGCGAGGAGGTCTCCAAGGCCGAGGCGGAGAGGCTCTACGAGGACAACCCGTACAAGCGGGAGCTCGTCGAGGGGCTCGAGGACGGCGAGATAACGGTCTACAGGCAGGGCGAGTTCTTCGACCTGTGCCGTGGACCGCACGTCCCGAGCACCGGCTCTTTCCTGGGCGCGTTCAAGCTGCAGAATATCGCCGGGGCTTACTGGCGCGGGGACGAGAAGAACCCCATGCTGACCCGCGTCTACGGCACCGCCTGGCCGACGGAGAAGGAGCTCAAGGCGTACCTGCGGCGCCTGGAGGAGGCGAAGGCCCGGGACCACCGCAAGATCGGCAAAGACCTCGGCCTCTTCACCTTCTCGCCGGACGTGGGCGCGGGCATCCCGCTATTCCTGCCGAAGGGCGAAGCTCTCAGGCACCTCATGGAGGGGTATGTGCGCGAGGTGCAGACGCGCCACGGCTACGACCACGTTTGGACCGGCAACCTGGTCAACGAGGGGCTGTACGAGAAGTCCGGGCACCTGGAGCACTACCGGGACGCGATGTTCCCGCCTATGGTAGACGGCGCGTCGCGCTACCGCCTCAAGCCCATGAACTGCCCCAGCCACATGACGCTCTACAACACCGAGGCGCACTCGTACCGCGACTTGCCCGTAAGATACGCCGAGTTCGCGACGCTGTACCGCTACGAGAAGAGCGGGGAGTTGACGGGGCTCACGCGGGTGCGGGCGCTCACGCAGGACGACGCGCACGTTTTCTGCACGGAGGATCAGGTCCAGGAAGAGTTCGCCCGGGCGTTGGAGATCATCCGCGAGGTCCTGGACACCTACGGCTTCGAGGACTACAGGGTGCGACTCAGCCTGCGCGACGAGGAGTCGAACAAGTACGTCGCCGACGACGAGCGGTGGGCGCGGGCCGAGGGCGCTCTGCGCGATGCGCTCGATGCGGCGGAGATAGCCTACGAACCCGTCGCGGGCGAGGCGGCGTTCTACGGGCCGAAGGCGGACTTCATGGCGAAGGACGTGCTCGGGCGCGAGTGGCAGCTCAGTACGATCCAGGTAGACTTCATCCAGCCGGCCCGCCTGGGGTGCGAGTACATCGGCGAGGACGGAGAGAAGCACACGCCGGTGCTCCTCCACCGGGCCGTAACCGGGACGACGGAGCGGTTCATGGCCGTCATCATAGAGCAGTTCGGCGGCGCGTTCCCCCTCTGGCTCTCGCCGGTGCAGGCGGTCGTCATCCCCGTCGCCGACCGGCACCTGGACTACGCCAGAGACGTTCAGAAGAAGCTTGCCGGGTGGGGCTTTCGGGTCGCGGTGGACGACTCGTCGAACAGCATGCAGAAGAAGATCCGGGAGAACGCCCGCCAGAAGGTTCCGTATCTCCTCATCGTCGGGGACGCCGAGGCGGGGGAGGGGACGGTCAACGTGCGCAAGCGAGGCGAGAAGGCGCAGGAGGCCGTCGGGCTGGAGGAGTTCGCCGGGCGGATGCGCGCGGAGGTTGATGCTCGCGGCGCTAATGGACAGGAGTAGCGAGGTGGGGGTATAATAAGAAGGGTAAATGTGGGGTTTACCGTGTCCGCCAGACGCTTCCGAGAAGCGGTATTGGCGGTCCAACGGCCCCGCGAAGTCGGATTTGAGAGGAGTGGTGTAAAGTAGCCGCCGAAGAAGAACCGAGGATCAACGGCCAGATCAGGGCACGTTCGGTGCGTTTGATCTCCGAAAAGGGCGAACAGCTCGGGATCAAGCACATCCGCGAGGCGCAGGAGTTCGCCGAGAGGCAGGACCTCGACCTCGTCGAGGTGGCACCCAACTCGGACCCGCCCGTGGTCCGCATCATGGACTACGGCAAGCACAAGTACCAGAAGGAGCAGGCCCGCAAGGCCGCTCGCAAGAAACAGGTCAACGTCAACGTGCGGGAGATAAAGCTCCGGCCCAAGATCGGGGACCACGACTTCGGCACCAAGCGCGGCCACGTCGAGCGTTTCCTGCGCCACGGCGACAAGGTGAAGGTCACGATCATGTTCCGCGGCCGCGAGGTGCAGCACCCTGAGCTGGGTGAGAGGCTGCTGCGGCGTCTGGCCGACGACCTCTCGGAGCTCGGGCGCGTCGAGAGCCAGCCAAACCTGGACGGGCGCAACATGGTCATGACGATAGCTCCCCTGAAGACCGCCCAGAAGACCGAGGACGAGGCTCCTCAGGACGAGCGCGAGAGCAAGGGAGAGCGACGGAGGGAGCGGGCCGCCCGCAGCTAGAACACATCGGCGTCAGCGACGCTTCTCTATGGCCCGGCGTCCCCCGACGCCGGGCTTTTTCGATCCTCTGGAGGGGTGGTCGGGTTCTCTTCCTCGTGGATGACCTACCCCTCACGAGATCTTGTATCCCTTCAAGGGACCAACTTGCCGTCGTGGCCTGTTCTTTGTATAACT
>JADDPV010000123.1 GCA_016781705.1 Rubrobacter sp. | reverse complement strand
ACTGCGTGGCACACGAACGAGAAAGGACCCATGCCCGGCTCCGAGCCGCAAGTCGTCCCGCTGACCGGTGACCTTGGCGGCACCCGCCTCGCCCCGTGCCTCCGCGAAGCTCTGGGGCCGGGCAAGCTAAGCGTCATCGCCAACGTCGGCAGCGACCTCACCTGGCACAGCCTGCGCGTCTGCCCCGACCTCGACTCGGTGACCTACTCCCTGGCCGGCCTCTGGGACTCCGAACGTGGCTGGGGGCTGCGCGCGACGAGACGTTCCGCGTGCGGGACGCCCTGAGCGTCTCCACGAACCTTCGTGGTTCAACGTCGGCGACCGCGACCTGGCGCTGCACCTTTTGCGGACGGAGCATCTCCGGGCCGGGCGTTGCTCGGTCACCATGGACTCGGCCTCGGAGCTCGATCCCCTCTACAAGATGGCGCCGCAGCGTATGCTCGGCGGCTTCTATGGTACCTACGCCTGGACCCTTCCGCAGGGCCGGCAAGTCAAGAACTACCTCGCTATTGGGGGCGAACCCGGCGCCGGGGCCTTGGCGTTCAAGTATCCGAGGACGAACACGGCCCCCAGAGGAGCACAAAGCCCAGTACCAGGTTCGCGTTCACCCCCACCCCGAGGAACGTCCAGTTGAGGACGACCGCCGTCGCCGGGAAGGCTAGCTCCGCGAGCGTCGCGTAGGAGGCCCGGGCACCGCTCAAGCCCCGGTAGTAGAGGGGCAGGCCAGGAGGCCCGGGATCAGGGCGAGGAGGACGACCTGCCCCGGTTCGGAGGCAAACCCGGCGCCGACCCCTCTGAGTGAGCCTCCTACCGCCACGATGCCCACGAGCAGGGGCACGGCCAGGAGGAGCCGCCCCAGCACGATCGAGGAGCCCCACAAGAACGCGGCGCCTAAAGCGAGGGCCGCGGAGAGGGCCTCGGCGGAACCCAGGGCCGGGAAAGGCCAGAGGTCGCCGAAGGAGATCAGGTACGCCCCCGACATCGCCACCACGAAGCACGGCCAGCACGCCCATCCCAGCCTCTCCCGCAGCAAGATGCCCGCCAGCGCGACGGCGAACACAGGGGCTGGGTCTTCTGAAGGAGTATCGCCACCGTCGGGTTCCCCACCGCGAAGGCGGTGGTAAAGAGCAACGTCGCGAGTGCCGATCCTCCCCAGGCGATGACGAGCAGCGCGGCCCACTGCGGGGCTCCGAAGCCGCGGAAAAACTCCACCCCAGGGCCAACGCCGGGACCGAGTAGAGGAGCAGGACCAGGTGCTCGAGGAGCACGATCTGCGGCGGCGAAACCACCTCCAGGAGCGTCACCCTCAAGATCGCATCCGTGCCCCAGAGCGCTGCCCCCAGGGCGACGAGCAAGACGCTTGCGTAACCGCCGTTCCTCCAGCCCGCTTTACTCTTTCCAGCGCAGCTTGGGGATCACGCGCTCCCCGTAGGCCCGGATGAACTCCTCCTGGTTGCGCCCGACGTTGTGCACGTACACCTCGTCGAACCCTAAGTTCACGTAGTGCTGGACGTGCTCCAGGTGCTCGTCAGGGTCGGCGCTCGTAAGGACGCGGTTCTTGAAGGCCTCGATGGAGACCTGCTTCGCCATCGCCCCGAAGTCCTCGGGGTTCCTTATGTCGGCCTTCGGGAAGGGCATCCCGCCGTTGGGCCACTCCTTGACGGCCTGCCTCTCGGCCTCGTCTTGCGAGGAGGCGTAGGAGACGTGCAGCTGGATCATGCGCGGCATCTCGGAGGGGTCCTTGTCCTCCTGCCTCGCACCCTCCTCGAACTTCTGCATGAGCATCTTTATCTTCTCGTCCGCCGCGCCGACCGTGATGATCCCGTCGCACAGGCGCCCCGTCCTCTTGCTCATAATGGGGCCGGCCGTCGCAACGTAGATCGGGGGCGGCGTCTCGGGCATCGTGTAGAGCCTGGCGCTCTCCAGCGTGATGTGCTCACCCGCGTACTTCACTACCTTGCCGGTGAACAGCCTGCGGATGACCTCGATGGACTCCATGAGGATACGCAGACGCGTCGGGGCCTCGGGCCAGTAGCGGCCGACGATGTGCTCGTTGAGGGCCTCACCAGCCCCAAGACCCAGCCAGAAGCGACCCGGGTACATGGCTTCGAGCGTGGCGGCGCCCTGCGCGATGATCGCCGGGTGATAGCGGAAGCCGGGCGGCGTCACGCCGGTGCCAAAGCGGAGGTTGGTCGTGGCGCCCAGGGCGCCCATCCAGCTCCACACGAAGGCGCTCTGGCCCTGCTCTGGGGTCCAGGGGTGGAAGTGGTCCGATGCCATGACGGAGCCGAAGCCCGACTCCTCGGCCTGTTTGCACCACCCCAGGAGGTCCGTCGGGTGGAATTGTTCGAACATGGCCGCGTAGCCCACCGTACCCGTGGTCTTCATGCCTTCCCCTCTGCTCGACAACCGGCCCTGCGGACCATATTCTAGCGGCTGTCGGTCCCGGGACGCGAGAGTTGCAATGGCCCCGGGAGGCTAGAAATGATCGAGCGGGTAGATGTAAGGATCGTCGGGCGGGAAGTACGCCTCCAACAACTCCAGCGCCCGCCGGGAGCCGGCCTCCACGAGGCCGTGCCGGGCAAGCTGACGGACAGGCAGGTACCCGGCGTAGAGCTGAGCCAACTGCCTGACGTCGAGCGAGACCCGCTCCTCCGCCTCCGCGCCGCGGACGACCTCGCCGCCGCCGACGGTGTACGTCCCGGCGTTCTTGGGGATGACGTCGTCGGAGACGTCGAGGACGAGCGGCTCGCCCGTCTCGCGGTCTAGCAGGCCCAGGGCGCCCTCCACGTCCACGAGCCGGAGCATGAACTCGGATGAGACCTTCGCCTCCACGTAGGAGCTCGGGAGGTACGGATGCAGTGGCTCGCCGCGCGGGGTTGAGAGCCGGACCTCGAAGACCAGTGGATCGAAGGCCCCCGCAAACGAGAGGAGCCCCGCGTGTGCCTCCGGCGTCCGGACGGCGAGCTCGGGCAACGACAGCTCGCGTGCCGGGTCCCGGCCCTCGCGCCAGCCCGAGAGGCAGTAGAGCGCGTACCCCTCTACGCGTCCGCTCTCTTCGTAGACGGCGGCGTTCAACCCGTCTCCGGAGAGTAGCTTGCGCCAATGCTCCTCTCGCCGGCGCACGCAGCACTGATGCCCGGCGGCCTCGGCTTCGAGGAGCTCCATCATGCGCGGCAGGTCGTCCTCGCGGTAGGCGCGGACGTGTCTCTGCTCGTCGCCGGTCGGGAGGTCGGTTGGTTTTAAGGCGTAGCCGATGGACTCGCTCGCGAGCTCCCAGCCGAAGCGGCGGTAGAAGGCGTGGGCGAAGGGCCAGAGCATAGAGAGGTGGACGCCCCTCTCGCGCACGTCCGAAAGGAGGACGCGCATTAGCTCCCCGGCGTGGCCGCGGCGGCGGTAAGCCGCGTGCGTGGCGACGTCCGCCACGCCGTCTATCGCCGCGGGGCGACCATCCACGTAGACCTCGAGTGGCAGCGCCGCCGCCGTCGCCCGGACCTCCCCGTCCTCCTCGACGACGCGAACCGCCCCGGGGTCGAAGCGGGGATTCTCCTCCGGGTCGTACTTTTTCTCCCACCTCTCGACGCTGCCACCCAAAGAGGCGGCGCACAGCCGCGCCACCACCGGGCGGTCCTCCTCGCGGTACGCACGCGGCTTCACGACGACGCCTCTCCTTCGCGGGAGCGTGGCGCGGGGATGGGGAAATCCTTTTCTCTGTTCTTTCCTGGGTGCAAAGTCCCCCTACGATGCCCCCGAACAGCGATTTCTAACCGTTCTCGGGCGCTCTTTCGCGCCGTTCGAGCCGGGCGGAGATCCGACCGGCGAGCCAGCGGCACCACTCGGCGTAGCCGCGCTCATGCATGATACCCCGCATTAGCGTGGCGTAGGAGGCGAAGCGCGGGGAGTCGAGGCGGTCGAGGTCGTCGCCCCACTCGGCCTCCATCCACGCTCCTATCTCCTCGTAGCGGGCGAGCCGCTCCTCGTGCAACCTCTCGTGCTCCCCGAAGAGCGCGAGCGCCTCCTCGGGCTTCGCGAGCCACATCGAGTATGCCTTGAGGACCAGCTCGTCGCGCGTGACGCGCGGCTCCACCGGCGCGGTCACCCACTCCCCCAGCGCGGCGAGTCCGGCGGGCGTGATCTCGTAGACTTTCTTGTCCGGCCGGTCGCGCTGCTCGACCAGCTCGTGGGAGACCATCCCATCCCCCTCCAGCCGGGCCAGCTCCGGGTAGATCTGGCCATGACTCGCGCTCCAGAAGTTCCCCACCTCTCGCCCCATCCGCCGCTTCAGGTCGTACCCCGACAACCTCTCCCGCGCCAGCAACCCCAACAGCGCAAACCCTAAAGAATTTACGGAGAGTTTCCCGCTCCTCTCTTGACGCATCAACCGACTCCCTCTAGGATATATATGTCAAGATTGACATAATAGCAGCCGGAGGAACGAGGTGAAAGCGAGGAGGTTTCGGAGATGGTTGTGGTGTTTCGCTCTCGCGGCGCCGCCGTGCTGCCTCACGCCCGCCGCCTCCAAGCTGTCCTCGCGGAGCGCGACCAGAGGCGGAAAGGAGTCAAGACGCGTGGCAATAGGTAGTGAACGGCAGGATCACGGCGAGGACGGGGCGCCCTTCTTGTGTCAACCTTGATATGTAAGTTACGTATCATAAGATACCGTTCGCCCCGACCACCGGTGGGCGGAGAGCATGATCCATGCGGGACAAGGCGAAAAGGCCTACCGTCAAACGAGTTTTAGGAGCGTGCAATATGGTTCAGGTTGTACCCGGAAGGTTCACGGCCAGGACAGACGAGCCGTTCGTGGTTTTCATCATCGGGCTGCGCGTTAACCGTTTCTTCGACCTCCGGAAGTGGCTGCCGACGGCGATGGCGATGGGTCCCATGCTCAAGGAGCTGTACCAGCACCCCGAGAAGGGTTTCCTCGATGCGCAGACGTTCCTGTACTGGCGCGGGATAGCGCTGGTGCAGTACTGGCGCTCCTTCGAGGACCTGGAGCGCTTCGCCAAGGACCCCGACGATCCCCACATGCCGGCCTGGCAGCGCTTCAACCAGGAGGCCAGGAAGAGCGGGAGCGTCGGGATCTTCCACGAGACCTACCTCGTGGAGCTGGGGGCCTACGAGGCGATCTACGCCAACATGCCCCCTTCGGCCTCGCCAAAGCCACCGAGATGGTACCCGCCATCGGCGCAAGAGAGAGCGCCCGCCGCCGCCTCATGAGGGAGGACCAGCACTAACCTTGACAACAACCGGGGCACTCACGTATGAGCGGAGGGGGAAGGACTCGAACCCCCGCGGGCGCTGGCCCGCCCCCCTGCTGGGCCCCTCCGGTGAACGGGACGTATCCTAACCCGTCTGCTACCAGGTGGGCAACCCGAATCCGGCACGCAGGCCCACGTGGGCGGACCCCTGGGCCTTGCTATGGCCCGAACATCTCGGTGGAGAGTTGGTTCGACGAGGCCGCCCTTCGGTACCCTGAGGAGATCGCCGAGTACGCGCAGAAGCTCGCGGAGGCCGCCCGGTAGTTAGCGGGATGCGCCAAAGAGGACCCTCCGGCAACCACGCAGGAAGGCATAGACCGGATAGAGAGGGAGATCGGGCGCTCCCTAAGGGTACGCACACCCCCGGGTGTGGTTTCGCGCCAGCAGCGGGATAGGGTAGGGCGGATGATGCGGGACAGCACTTGCGGGCGGAGCGGAGTGAAAGACCTGCTCGGTCTTCGCCACTAGCCTTCGGGGCGGGAATGCTTTATCAGGAGATATACTACACAAGGCACAATAGCTTCTGCGTTGGGTGGTGGCCGTGAAGCTTCTCACGTTCCGGGGCGGTTGGGATGCGCCAGACGCTGGAGACCTGGGTGCTGATTCGTGGCGGTTTATGAAGTTGAAGGTATGGTGGTCGTTCCTGCCCTCGCTCGTCCAGATCAGAGTTGCGCGCGAGGAGAGGACCCCGGCGCCGAGCCCCGTCCGGTGGATCGCAGGCGGCCCGGTGCCGGTACGGGCGGGAAAAGAAGGGGGCTACGCCGGCTTCGTGGTATGCGTTTTGGTCCGCCGGGCAATGGGACGTTAACGAGGCGGCAGCGGAGAGGTGCCAGCTCCTTCGCGGGAGGCTCGAGTGTCCGAGGTGTGCAGGGGTCCTGCCATCGACTATCCGCCGAAGGGCTCCCGCGGGCGGGAACGTGTGCCTTTCTGCGTGGCTCGTTCCCCCTAACCTTCGACAAAGGACACACGCGGACAGCGTGCTCCTCGTCCCTGCGAACAGAGTAGACTACGTCTGCACCACGAGGTCATCGGCGTGTGCGGGCACGCGGTAGCGCGAACGTACGCGCCGTCGTGGAGTAGGAAGCTAACGCTTGGCGAGGGGAGAATATGAAAGCACGGGCCGCCACGGGAGTCCTCGCGAGCGAAGAAACTACCGCGGGTCGGGTCGCGCTGGTCTGCGTGCTTTGGGCGATTATCCACACCCTGCTCGCCTCGAAGCCGGTCAAGGATCTGGTCCGCCGTGTCGCCGGGCCCCGCTACCGCAACGGCCTGTACCGCTTGGCTTACAACGCCCAATCGGTGTTCTCCCTGGCGTTGGCGGCGTGGTGGTTCGCGCGCCTGCCCGACCGGGAGCTATACCGGGCGAGGCCGCCCCTCTCCTGGCTCTTCAGGGCGGGACAGGTCGCTTCTTTAGGCGTGCTGTTCTCCGGCATACGGGTGATCGGCGTCCTAGATTTCGCCGGGGTAACTCCCCTGCGCAACTTCCTCACGGAGCGGGATCCGCGCCCCGAGCCCGAGGCGCAGGGGCCACCGATGGGCGCCGACGGCGAGATGGTGAAGGCCGGGGCGTTCCGCTTCACCCGTCATCCGGGCAACCTGGGCGCTCTGGGGTTCTTCCTGCTACTCCCGCGGATGACGGTGAACCGCGCCGTGCTCGCAGCGCTGGTGGCCCTTTACGTGGTCCTGGGTTCCGCGCACGAGGAGTACAGGCTCCGGGCGGCGTACGGCGCGCCCTTCGAGCGGTACCGGCGGAAGACGCCTTTCCTGCTGCCCCGCCCGTCGAGGGGGTAGAAGAGGGCATGATGTGTCCCGCGATGCTGGACATCATCCAGAACCCAACGACCGGCAACGCGAGAGGAAGCCGGCGTGGGTAAGTTAGACCCCCGGTTATCCAAGGCCGTTACCGCACACGCTTTCCTTATGACGGGACTGAACGTTGTGCACTCGCTGCGGGCGCGGGGCTTGAGCCGGACCCTGCTCTTCGTCGGGCTGGGACACGGCATACCTGTCCTGGGCGAGTATCTAGCGATCAACTTCTCGAAGCTGCTGCGCCACCGCGTGAATCCCAAACCCGGGGGTGTGCCGGTGGCCATCGCCCTGGGTTGGTACAACGTCGGCTACGGGACCTTCGCCATGATGGAGGACATCTTGAGGCGTACCGGCTCAGGCGGAGGCAAACCAAGCCGTGCCTTGTCGCCGGCGACCGCGCTGGCAGCGACGAGCCTGGACCTGTTGGTGGACCCTTTCGGGCTGGATCTCGGCTTGTGGGAGTGGAGCGGCGACGGACGGTACGCTGCCGAGATCGTCGGTCCCAACGGCAAGCACGGCGTCCCGCTGTTGAACTTCGCCGGCTGGCTCGGCTTGACCGCGAGCGTCACGCTGGCGTACCAACGCCTCGACCCCGACATTGACGCAGCCGTCGCTTCGCGTTGGGGAGCAGCAGGCAGCCCGGAGGCGGGGCGCCACGCGGCTCTGCTCTTGCTACCCTACTACCTGCCCGCAGCGGCGTGGGCACTGCAGCGGCGCAAGCGAAAATACCTGCTCTATTCGGCGCCCTTTGCGGCCGCATTGTGGACGGCACTGAGAGGCCACCCGATAATTAACGGCTTTCGGAGCGGCCCGAGCCGCAGGCATCAGGCCGGGCGATAGAGTTCGAGCAGGTGGTGGCGCGCACGAAACATCCACAGCGCGGTGGACCCCGGTTCATAAAATGCGCGCTACGCGAACCGAGCCAGGGCCGAAGCCAGGCCCGCACAGCAGGATCGGGCGCAGCCATCCGACCTGGCTTGGCAACAGGGGATTCGCAAGAGACAGTGCATCTTGCACATTACCCCCAACCGAGTAGCGGCACCGCTTGGGGCGAGCGTCACGCGGAAGATCGAGGAGGCGATGGACGCGCTCTCGGGCGGACCGGAGGGGCTGTACAGGAGCTATCTATGACTGAGCGGGGTCGGACGGGGCGCGGCCCTATCAGGGCACTACACCGATCTTCGGGACGCCTCGCTCATGTTGGACTCGCAGATCTCAAGGTCTTGGAGACGAATGTAGAGTACCTCTTCACATCCTGCCGTTTCGATAAGCTGACGAAGGCCGGGGAGGCGCTCGCGCAGTCCCCGGCCTTCGTGCTCGACTTCCGAGAGACCTGGTAGCCGCCGGCCTCCGCTAGTCCAGCCGACGGGCGAGCACGAAACTCAGGACGCTGAAGCCCGTGGCCATCGCGAGGCCGACCAGCGCGCGGTTTCGCGGGAAGGCGCCGGAAATCGCCCCGCCGAGGATGATCGCCGCGTCCAGGGCGTCGGAGATGCCCCGCGCCCGGAGCCAGGTAGTCGTGTTCTCGCCCCGGAGCAGCCCGGCGCCAAGGACGAGGTCCCGCGCACCCATGAGGCGTCCGAGGTTGGGACGCTCGCCCATGCCCAATCCCCTGACGGCGCGCGTTGGGGCTGCGAGGAGCGTTAGCCCGACCCCTATGCTCAACCAGCCTACGCCTCGCGCCAACCTGTGCTCGTCCATCGTGCCGGCTCCTCTCTCCGTTCCCGTCGGAATTGTAGCCTCGGAATCGTCGGCCTGCGAACCCTCTTCGAGCCGCGGCCCTGGGTGTGCTGCCAGGGTCGGCATACGAGGACGCGATCGTCCTGTCCTTGCGCGGCACCCTGCGTTGCTCCGTCGTTGGGGCTCTTGGGCGCACGGCCGTGTCGGTGGGTCGGGCACGCGTTAGCCGAGGCGAACGCCGATATCACGACAGCGGCGCCTCGCTTTAGTGTACGTCTCGGTCCCAGGCGTGTAGAGGATGTGAGGCTCGCCGGCTAGAGCGCGTCATGCACTTGTGAACAGAGGCACAAGAGCGCGAGCGAGTATGAGGATGGCGAAGGCGGCGACGAAGTGCAGCCCGGCCAGGGTCTCGGGAAGTCGCTCGTAGTCCTTTGCCAATCGGCGGAAGCGAGCCGCCCCCAGGCGAAGGAGCGCTCCACGACCCGGCGGCGCGGCAAGAGGACGAAGCCGCGCCTCGCTTCCGTGTGCTTGACCGCCTCGGGTTGGATGCCGTGCTCGGCTGCGGCCTCGGCCACCTCTTCACCGGTGTAGCCCTGGTCCACATAGGTCAGCTCCACCGATTGACCCATTACGTCCTGGACCTCTCGGGCGAGTGCCGACGCCTGTGCTCTCTCCCGCTCGTTGGCGGGCGTGACATGCAGCGAGAGCAGATAGCTGGCTGTATCGACTGCCATGTGCATCTTGGAGCCTTTGCGCCGCTTATGTCCATCGTAGCCGGCCCGGCCCCGCCACTCTCGGGCGAGGACCGAAGGGTGCGGGCGTCCAGCACAATCGCACTCGGCTCGGCCGACTTGCGCTGGGCGAGGCGAAGCATGGCTTGCAGGTCATCGACCATGCACTCGAAGACCTTAGCCTTCAGCCAGCGCTGCGTCTGCTGGTAGAGACCGCTGCTTCCCAGGGCGGGAACTCGCCTGGCAGATACCATCCCACGGCGCGCCCGAGCGGACCGACCAGCGAAGCGCGTCGAAGATCTCCCGCAGAATCGTGCACGCGCTGCTATGCGTCTCCTCGCGAACGAGCGCGAGATACGGGGCGACGAACGCCCACTCTTCATCCGAGACGTCGCTCGGGTAGTGCTTGCGGTACTTCTCCTTCATGCCCGCAAAGGATACCCGAGCAAC
>JADDPV010000138.1 GCA_016781705.1 Rubrobacter sp. | reverse complement strand
CCGCTGTGAGAAGAGCACGTTGGCGTCGAGAAAGAGCCTGTCCATCGAAGGTCTCCGGACGGCGAAAGCCCGATCCTGCTCGGGCCTCCAGTGCGGCACTGACTCGGGATCCAACCCCCCATCCGGCACACCTCCTCGACGGCCCAGGCGTAGTCGTCGGCGTCCGTCGCGTTCGAGAAGAGGAACTCCGCCTTGCGCTGCGGCGTGTAGACTTCGACGGGCACGGCGACTGCAGGTCGAATGAGGACACCTTCCTCCGTCGCCTCGGCCACCACCAGGGACCCCTCCTCGATCCCGAAGCGCCGCCTGAGCGGTGCCGGGATCACCACGACTCCCCGCTTGCCCACGCCCATCGTCGCTCCTCTCATTTATGTCCGATTTACCGACACTCGGGCGAATAGATTCTAGTAGCCTTCCTCTTGACCCTCCTCCGAGGGCGTAGCTTGGATTCGGTGAGATGAGAAGGGCTCGGGAAGAGGTCGTTTGGGGGATAATAACCGGCTAGACCGTCACGAGAGAGGAGACGCGGATGCCCGAGCCGGAGACGTACTCTCTGGGCGAGACGATACGGGTCATGGTGAAGCTCAAGGACGAGGATGGTATCTCGCGCGTCTACGCCGACTTCCGGCGCCTTAGGGGCTCATCTGTCGGGCCCGGGAAGCTGGACCCGAACGGTAAGATCGTGCTGCAAGGCGACGGAGGGGGCCAGACCGAGGCGACCGTGGAGGTCACGGGCGAGGTTACCGACGACTCTACCCCCGGCGACTACCTGTGCGTCGCCATCCACGTCTACGACGCGCAGGGTCACCTGCAGACGCTGGAGACCCCCACCCCCTCGAAGATCCTGCGCATCGTCAAGGGCGCCGGAGGCGTCGACAGGCCGACGCAGTTTCTGGGGTGGGGGTAGGCGCAGACGGCGCGAGGGGAACCGGCTGTAGCCTGGCCCCCCTCGCGGGCGATGCTTAGGAGGAAACGCTCACCAGCTCTGCCTGCACGACGAACCTCTCGGCGAAGTCCGGGAGGGTGCAGGTCTGCAGGCTGATGACGTTC
The DNA here is from genome assembly GCA_016781705.1 of Rubrobacter sp. Taxonomy (GTDB): domain Bacteria; phylum Actinomycetota; class Rubrobacteria; order Rubrobacterales; family Rubrobacteraceae; genus Rubrobacter_F. Next base: position 8,764 of record JADDPV010000138.1, on the reverse strand, counting down.
TTGCCCGGTATGGGCTTCGTGACGTGGTAGTCGTAGGGGCCGACGGTGAAGCTGGTGAAGACGCTGTAGGTGTAGCGGGTGCCGTCCGCGTCGGTGAGGATGACCTCGTCGCCGCTCTGGAGCACGTCGAGGTCGTAGAAGACGAGGTAGCTCGCCTCGCCCTCGTATCCTATCCTGTGGCCGGCGATGTAGACGTTGGCCTCCTCCTGCCAGGGGAAGCCCGTCCCCTCGACGTGAAGGGCGCTCTCGGCGAGGGTGGCCTCGTCGGTGGCCGGGCCGGTATAAACTGGCAAGTCTTGCACCCGAGCCATCTTCGGGACGGTGAGCCAGAGGGTCTCGTCCTCGGGGGCGTTCGGGGGGCTCGCGGGCTCGTTCTTGGGCGCGCCGGCGGTCGGCGCGGTCTCGCTCGCGGCGGGGCGGCCGAGGCTCGCGTAGGCCGCGAGGAGGACCGCCAGCACCAGGGCGAGCCCTATCAGCATGATCTTTTTCGCCGCCGCCTTCCGGGTGTCTATGCGCTGCATCTGTTTCTCCTTCCGTTCCCGACCCGGCTGGTCCGAGTGTTTACCTGCATCGTTCGGTATATGGGTTACAAAACGGATACGCCCAGATAACGTCTTCGACATAGGGCCACTTTTCCTGGCCGCTTCGAAGGTACTGACTTGTGAGGAGCTTCTCGCCGCCGTGCTACGATTCGGGCAGTTTCGGGGAGGCTGGCGTGACGTGACGGGGTGGAGCCTAAACCTGAAGAGGTTGCGGAGCCTGTCGGGGGTGCGGGCCCTGCCGGTCTTGGGCGGCGGCTTGTGGGCGGCGCTCGCCCTGACGTTCTTGCTGCTGGACCTCACGTTGGCGGGCTCCGCGGGTCGATCCGTGGCGGTGGGGGCCGCTTGGGTGGCGCAGGCGTTCGCGGGGGGAGTGCTCTTCGTGGCCGCCTCGCGGGGGAGGGGGGCCGAGTGGCTGCCGTGGGCGCTCTTGTCTTTGGGGGTGGCGGCGCGGCTCGCCGCGGATGTGGTGTGGGTGGGGATGAGGGTGTTCGGGGCGGCCCCCGCGACGGTCCTTCAGGTGGCGGCGCACTCGTTCTCCTACGTGCTCCTCTTCGCGGTGTTGCTCTGGCTGATGAGCACGCTGCGAGAAGAGATGGTCTCCGTGGCCGCGCTCGACGCCTTGAGCGTTGCGCTGACCTCTGGGCTCTTGATCTGGTACTTCGCCCTCGGCTCCGGCGTGGGGTTCGCCGGAGACGGCGACGACGGCGTGGTGGCGGTGCTCGCCCGTCTGGCCCGCCCGGTGTCGGATCTCGGGTTGCTTTTCCTGGGGCTCGCCACGCTCCTCTCGGTGAGGAGACCGTCCTTCTTGGTGGTCATGAACGGCGGGCTCCTTTTGCTGCTCGCGGCGGACGCGGCGGACCTGTGGACGCGGGCGCAAGGGGCTCACGACCTCGGACTCGCCGAGGCGCTGTCGGCGGGGGGCGTGATGTTCCTTGCCTTCGCGGCGCTCCTCTGGGGCGGGGAGAGGGTGCTGCCATCGGATCACGTCGGGCATCCCGGGGTGCTCCTGTTCTGGTTCGGTCCCCTCAGCCCGCTCGTGCAATATGGGTTCCTGCTGGTCTGGGGGGCGCTGCGCCAGCCTTTGCCCCCTTACGTGCTGCTGGGCGGCGCGGCGCTCGCAATGTTGCTCGCGTGCAGGATGTTCGAGATCAACCGCGCCCTGCGCCGGCAGGCAAAGAGACAGGAGGACCTCGCCCGCCAGGCCGAGGGGAACCGAATCCTGCGCGAGCTGCACGACACCGTCAAGCAGGGCGTCCACGGCACCGCCCTGATGCTAGAAGCCGCCACCCTCGCCGAGAAGAACGGCGACGGCGCCGCCGTCCGCGACTTCGTCTCGAAAGCGCTGGAGACCGCTCGCGAGACCGGACGCCAGCTCTCCAAACCCCTCGACGAGTTGAAGCTCCTCTCCGGGCACGCCGGCGACGCGGAGGCGTTCTTCGGGGAGAAGTTGCGCTCCTTCGGTGAGTGGTTTGGGATGCAGACGCGCGCGGACCTGCGGGCTCCGCTAGAGGACCTCTCGCGCGAGAAGCTCTCCGTCGCCCACCGCGTCTTCGCCGAGGCCGCGTGGAACGCCGCCAAGCACTCGGGTGCGGAGAAACTCCTGCTCGAGACCCGTCGCGAAGGGGACGATTTCGTTCTCCGCCTGCGCGACGACGGCCGCGGCTTCGACACCGGTAAGGAGACGGACGGCTACGGTCTGCGCTCGATGCGCTCGCGCGCCGAGGAGGCTGGGGCGAGGCTGGATGTCGCCTCCGAGCCCGGCGGGGGGACAACGGTGGAGTTGAGGTTCGCGCTTTGAGGGTGTTGCTGGCGGACGACCACCCGGCGATGCGCTACGGCGTGAAGTACCTGCTGGATGCGGCCGAGGGGATGGAGGTCGTCGGGGAAGCAGAGACGGCCGCCGGGGCCGTCCGGCTCGCCCGGGACTTGCGGCCCGACCTCGTTCTGCTCGACCTGCGCCTCGAAGGCGAGGACTCCGGCATCGAGGCTTGTCGCGAGATTAAGGCGGGAAAGGACACCCCGCTCGTCGTCCTCTTCACTGCCCACACCGGCGCCGAAGACGTCGCGGCGGCCGTGCTCGCCGGCGCCGACGGGTACCTGCACAAAGGTATAGGTGGCGAGCGACTCTGGGAAGCCCTATGGCGCGTCGGGAGAGGCGAGAAAGTGTGGCTCCTGACCACCGCTGACCAGGAGGCGCGAGAGCGCGTCGAGCACGTTGCTGGCGGGGCCCGGCTCACGCCGAAAGAGAAGGAGGTCCTCTCGCTCATGCTCAGGCGCTACACGAACGCCGAGATCGCCTCGGAGCTGTACGTAACCCTCAACACAGCAAAGAACCACGTGAGCAGCATCTTGAGAAAGCTCGGCCTCAAGAGCCGCCGCGACCTCGTGTAGCTTCGCTTGCTCCGCGAGCGAGTACGAACCATCGCATAAAGGGTAGACTGACCGTATATGTTCAAGAAACCTGTGCGGCTTACGCTTGTATGCTGATAGACGGACTTCTACCTGCCTACGACATGGTCGAACGCCACCAGATACGTATACGCGCACCGGTCGAGCGGGTGTACGATGCGGTTCGCGCCGTGGACTTGAGCGGCTCGAGAATTATCCGTTGGCTCTTCTTGCTGCGTGGCCTTCCGGCCCTGTGGCGTTCTTCCCCCCGAGGTGAAGAACGCCTCGGCCTCACGCTCGATGGGTTGCTCGAAAGCGGGTTTATCCTTCTCGGCGAGAAGCCTCGTCAAGAACTCTTGCTCGGCCTGGTGGGGCGTTTCTGGACGCCTTCGGGGGACATACAGCGGTTGGACGCGAGCGGGTTTCGCACTTTCGACAGGCCAGGGTACGCCAAAGCCGCCTGGAACTTTTCCCTGTCTGAGCAAGAGAACGGGACGACGCGACTCGCCACAGAGACGAGGGTTCTGTGTTTGGACGACGTGAGCAGGAGGCGTTTTCGCCTTTACTGGGCGTTCGTCGAGCCGTTCAGCGGTTTGATCCGTAGAGAGATGCTGCGCTCCATAAGGAGCACAGCGGAAGAGCTAAACTCCAAGTAGGCTCCTACGCGAAGGGTGTCGTTCGCATTCGCCGAACCGGAGACATCAAAGGCCACGGTGGAGGCGGCGATGGGCTTGACGAATGATCAGTGGGAGGCGCTGGTATCTCTGACCCCCGAGCCGCCGCGCAGGCCCGATCGCGAGGCGGCAAGCGTACGAAGCTCATGCGCTGGCGCACCGCTCTGGTCTTCCTCTCGCCGTGCACGTGGCGAGCGCTTCGTCGCGCGAGGTCACACTCGTAGAGGAGACCCTCGAAGCCAAACACTCGGCGAGAGGCCGGAGCGTTTGATTGGGGAGCAGGCCTACGACTCCGACCCGCTGGACGCGGCCCTTGGAGAGCAAGGCGTATCGATGATCGCCCGCACCACAGGAACAGAAAGAAACCCAAATAGGGGACGGATGCACAGGGTCAGGCGCCACAAGAGGCGCTGGAAAATCGGGGCTGCTCGACTGGCCGGGGAACTTGCGGAGGCTGGTAATGCGCTACGCGCGTTGGCCGGGGAACTTACTTCGGCTTCGTGCGATTGGAATGCATCTGCATCCTGCCGAGAAATTCGTGAGATGGCTTCAACTGAGTCTTATCCTTCCGACTCACGACTCCCGAAACAGGACGAAGGCCGGCCACTATTCGTACAGACCGGCGGTCTCTTTCTGGCGTTCGATGGCGGATTTGATACGTCGGGCGTCGGGGAGGGCCATCCGGTCCACCTCGACGCGGCGGCCGTCGTTGATCTCGACGGCGAGCGTGCAATTAACGACGCCCCTTATCGTGACCTCGACGACCTGCTTGAGTCCCACGGAGGTGGCGTTCTGGCCTTGCCAGCCGGAGACGAACTCCAACCTGTCCGGATAAACCCGGATCACGGTGTTCCCCCTGCCGGTACCCTGTGCTATGGGTCTTCCCTGCTGCTCCATACCTGCTTTCTAGCTCGAAAGGATCGCATCCTACCAAAAACGTCCCGAAGAGGACCCGAAGACACTCTCTAGTCTCCAGGTCCTCTTCGGGAGGAGAGAGTCCGACCGGGGGTATGTGGGCCCGGCCGAACCGCTCGCTCTCTAGACGGTGCCTTCGGCGGTGCGCCGGTCGGGATCGGGTATGCTGCCGTTGCCGTTCTGGTAGTCGGTGGCGACGAGTTGCTCAGAGTAACCGTAGACGCCGTGCTCGGAGATGTCCAGGCCGTCGAACTCCTCATCGGGCTTGACCCTGAGACCAATGGTCGCTTTCAGGATCGCGAAGACCCCGTAGGAGGTCAGGAAGACGAACCCGCCGCAGACCACGATCCCCAGGGCCTGCACGCCGAGCTGGGCGAAGCCGCCACCATAGAACAGGCCGGGGGCGACGCCGTAGCCGGTGGTCTCGAGCAGCGCCGGGGTGGCGAAGAGGCCGCACGAGAGCGTGCCCCAGATGCCGCCCATGCCGTGCGCCGCGATGGCGCCCAACGGATCGTCCACGCCTATCTTGTCCACGAAGACGAGGGTGGAGTACATGATCACGCCGGCGATGAAACCGATGACGATGGAGGCCCAAGGGTCCACAAACGCGCAGGCCGCGGTGATGGCGACGAGCGCCGCGATAGCGCCGTTGGCGGTCATACCAACGTCCACGTTGCGCCGGTACGCGTAGCTCATCGCCATCGCCCCGAGCACGCCCGCGCCGGCGGCGAGGTTCGTCGTGAGGGCAATGTCGGCGAAGGTCTGTCCGACGGCCATCATCGTCGAGCCGGAGTTGAAGCCCCACCACCCGATCCAGAGTATGAGCACGCCCAGGACCGCGAGCGGCATGTTGTGGCCGGGGATGGTCTGGGGATTGCCCTCGTCGTCGTACTTGCCGATCCTGGGACCGAGCAGCAGCGTGCCCGCCAGGGCCGCCATCGCGCCGGAGAGGTGGACGACCGTCGAGCCGGCGAAGTCGAGCATGCCCAGCTCGGCGAGCCAGCCGCCACCCCAGATCCAATGCCCAACGATCGGGTAGATGAGCCCGGCGAAGACCACCGCGAAGATGCAGTAGACCGCGAACTTGGTGCGCTCCAGCATTGTCCCCCACACGATGGCCAGGGAGACGAGCGCGAAGGCGACCTGGAAGAGGAACTTGGCCGACAGCGGCACCGCCGTCCACGATAGCCCGGCGAAGGTCGCGTCCACGTCACCGCCGGGGTTGGTGAAGAAGCCCTGGGTGCCGATGATGGCGTTCAACCCGCCGCCGTCGGAGAAGGTGAACGCGAAGCCCACGGCCCAGAACGCCACGAGCCCGATGCCCATGTTCGCCAGGATCTTGGCGACCACGCTCCCGACGTTCTTCATGCGCGAGAAGCCGACTTCGAGCATCGCGAACCCGGCCTGCATGAACAACACCAACAACGCCGCGAGGAACACGTAGGTGGTGTCTATCGCCAGCACCACCTCCTCGATGGAGGGCGGCGCCTCCTCCTGAGCCAGCGCCAAACCCGGCACCGCCGCTATCAGCAGCAAGGCCACGAACGTTAACAGGACGTACTTCCGCAAGGTCTCCCTCCTTTGAACAGGGTATATACGCTAAGCACGTAGTCTACGCACGGCTTTCGTGGGGTTCTTTGGCCCGGTGTACAAAGATGCGCCGCCAGAATGTGCCCGCGTTTGTACGCGTCATGTAACGGGGCGGGATCAGCCCGCCGCGGCTTTCGGTGGCTCGGTGGTCGGTGGAGTCGGGGGCTTTTCGCGGGTGCACGCCGGTGAAGGATTGCTACGCGCGGGCTCTTGGCCCCCTGTACAGAAGCGCTTCGACCTCCTCACCGATAACCGAAATGGGTGCGATCCCCGCGAACAGGAATATCGTCCCGGCGTTCTCGTCCTTCAGGAGATTGGGCGTCGTCCCGCGGGCGTCCGTGAATTGAATCGGGTAATACGTGGGTGGGCCGAGGTTTACACGGGCCATCGAGGGCAGGGGTGCGTCGAGTTGCACGACGGCGTCCTTTTCGAACCTGATGAACGTGCCACGTTGCAGGGACGGCCCGTGCCCTTCTCCGCCAGCGGCTCCGCCGACCGTAGTTCCCGCGCCGCTTCCCGCACTGTCACCTCCCCGCATGGCGGCTTCCTGGCCCTCCGAGAGATGGCGTCACGGCCGGACCTTCGCCGGGTCTTAGCGGTCGGCGAAGCTGGAGGGCTTTTCGGGGGCGTGGCCGAGGAGTTGCATGGCCTTGATGCCCAAAGTGAGTCGTTCGCGGTCTTCGCTCTTGTCCACGTCGAGGCGGGTGAGCTCCTTTACGCGGTCGAGGCGGTACCGGATGGTGTGGCGGTGGGCGAAGAGGTCGGAGGCGGTCTTCGCGGTGGAGGTGTCGTTGGCAAGATAAGTGGTGAGGGTGTGGACGAGCTCGGTACCGTAGCGGGAGTCGTAGCGCACGACGGGCTCGAGGGTCTCAGTGTAGAACGTCTCCAGCTCCTCGGGCTCCTCCTGCAGCACGCGGAAGAGGAGCTTGTAGGTGCCGGTGCGCTCGAACGTCGAGACGGAGGAGGGACCGTGGATGCGGTGCCCTATCTCCAGGGCTACTTCGGCCTCCGAGTAGGCTTCGGAGATGGCGGCCGGGTCTCCCTTGAACCGCCCGACGCCGACGGAGACCGTGAGGTCCGGCAGAAGGCCCTTGGCGTAGCGCTGGACGCGGGCGGCCAGGTCCAGGGCGCGTTGCGGGAGGTCCTCTTGGGCGTTGTTCTCGGAGGGGCCTATGAGCAGGATCACGTTGTCCGAGCGTGGCCCGAGTAGGAAGTTCGAGAACAGCTCGCGCGTCTGCAGGCGCACCGCGTCGGCCAGGCGTCGCTTTAGCTCCTGGATCGCCGACTCCTTCAGCCTCCTGCGCCCGAGGTAGCCGGCGAAGTCGTCGATGTCTACGATGACCGAGAGCGCCCCGCGTGAGAGGTCCGCGCCGAGGTAGCGGGCGCGCTGGAGGAGCAGCTCCACCGAGCCGTGGTGCCCCGAGACGACGTCGTCCACGAAGTCGCCGCGGACGCCAAGCTCCGTCTCCAGCCTGACCCGCTCCTTGCCGAGCTCCGCTTCCAGAGCCCGCGCGGCCCAGTACAGGACGACCACGTCCTGTGGACCCAGGGGGCGATCCGTCAGGTCCATCCACAGGTAACCCGCCGGGGCGGGAGCCCCTATCGGAGTCCAGAAAAACTCCGCGTCGGCGGCGCGCCAGCGTTCCACGGGAACCGAGAGGAACCCATCCGGCAGGCGCGCGTAGCGGTCGCGCCGCTCGCGCCGCGTCTCCTCGACCCCCGAGCCGCGCGAGGCCCGCAAGCCGTGCGTTTCGAGGGCGAAGAGTAGGGCCTCGGACCCGCCACGCCCCCCCTCGCCCTTCTTGGTGCTGGGATCTCCGCCGGCGAGCAGGCGCCCGACCGGGTCCTCGACGACCACGGGGCGCTCGAGGAGGCTCGCCACGCGGTCGGCGAGCCCGAGGAGAGAGGACTCGCCGGCGGGGCTCTCCAGCAGGACGCGCGCCGCGCCGTGCGAGTAGCGCAAGAGCCCCCCCTTCGCGTCGTCCGACTCGAAGGAGGCCAGGATCCCGCGCAGCGGCACGTCCGGCGGCAGCGCCAACAGCCCCAGACCTAGCTCCCCGGCTCGCCGCAGCGCCTCTTCCGAGAACTCTCCCTTCGTGCGCCAGACGACCGCCGGCGAGCCCTCGTGTGCCACGGCCTCGAGGAAGGGAGCGTCGATCTCCGCGCGGGCGGTCACGGCGGCCTCGTCCGGGCCGAGCCAGCCCTCGACCTCCTCGTCGAGCGCGAAGCCCCTCACCGGACGCCCCGGGTTACCCGGCGCCACGCGCCGACCGCCGAATTCTCCGACGAGGGCTTCGAACAGCTCTTCCAGGGTCGTCGTCATCTGCCTCCGAACGCGTCCGTTTTGGCTTGCTTCCGTTCACCCGGGACTCGTCCCGTCCGGGCTTAATATATCCGACACCGGGAAAAACGACGGGCGATTCCCCCGACCGTGTCGGGGACGGATGAGCGTGTTCGGAGACGTGGAGGCGATAGCTTACCCGGCCCGGACGGCGGTTGGCGCCGCGTCTGGCTCGTAGAGGGGGCCATCGTGGGGGCCGGAGGCCCTACCCAGCGCGGCGGCGCGTTCTGCGAGGAGATCGGCGGCCGCCTCCGGAGCGGGCACGTTGCCGGCGCCCCGCAGGATCACGGCCGGCGGGCCGCCCCCTGCGCGCA
>JADDPV010000174.1 GCA_016781705.1 Rubrobacter sp. | reverse complement strand
CGAGAACAACGCGACACGGAAAGGTTGCCCTATGAGCGGTTCGGGGGAGGGGGGCGAGGGTGGGACCGAGGTGCGCGAGCACCTCGCCAACGAGCGCACGCTCCTCTCGTGGGTAAGGACGGGGGTCGGCCTGATCTCCTTCGGGCTCGTGGTCGAGAGGCTCGGGGCGCAGGGCGGTCCGGCCGGGACCTCGGGGGCCTTCGGGGTCGCGCTGGCCCTGCTCGGCTGCCTCACGCTGGTCATGGGGACGGCCCAGTTCCTCCGAAGCCGGCGCGGTATTTCCACGGGCCACTTCGTCTCCGCCGTGGCGGCGTACCTGATCGTCGTCGCCGGGAGCCTGGCCCTCGCCGGGACCTTCATGGTCTTCGTCCTTCTCGGGGGCCTCTAGAGCGCGAATCTTAACTTTCTATTACGATCCCGTCCGCCCCGGTGTAGACGCTTGCTACCAGTGTTCGCCCGTGTCAGAATCGAACCCGAGATGTGTGACGGCGAGGGATGACGAAAGGTCGGTTCGGCGCGTGGAAAGAGCCTCCGGTGGGGGAGACCAGAAGCATGGGTGAACCTACCGTCTTCCTCGCGGCCGCGGCTGGGCTTGTGTCTTTCCTCTCGCCGTGTATGCTGCCCGTGATACCGGCGTTCTTCGCGCAGCTGGCGGGAACTTCGCTCGGCCGCGAGGGCGTCGGGCGACGCGACGTGTTCTTCGGCGCCCTCTTGTTCGTGGGCGGCTTCTCGCTGGTCTTCGCGGCTTTGGGCGTGGCGCTGAACGCGGCACTGCGGGAGGTGGCGGCGGAGACACTGGCGTGGCTCTCGCGCCTGGCCGGCGTGGTGGTCATCGTCCTCGGGTTGCACCTGTCCGGTTTGCTCCGCCTGCCCGTCCTCGACCGAGAGTATTCGACGAAGCCGGCGACGCCGGTAGCGGGCCACCTCGGCTCCTTCCTCTTCGGGGCCTCCTTCGCGGTCGCCTGGACGCCCTGCGTGGGCCCGATTTTGGGCAGCACGCTCGCGCTGGCGGCGGCGCGGCCCGCGTCGGCGTTCCCCCTGTTGCTCGCGTACGCGTTCGGCCTCGGGGCGCCGTTCTTGCTCGTCGGCCTGTTCCCCTCGTGGGGGTTCGCGTTCATAAGGCGGCACAAGCGGTGGGCCAGGCGCGCCCACGCCGCCTTCGGAGTCGTCCTGATCGGGATAGGAGTGCTCGTGTTTACCGGCAAGCTCAGCCTGCTCGCCAACCTGGAGGTCTTGAACGAGGTGCTGTTATGAACTCTAGAATCCCCAGACCCGCCCTGCTCGCGCTCACGCTGCTCCTGGTGGTCGGCGCGATCTCCTTTATCGAGTTCCGGCTGAACGCGGCCGGTCCGGGCGCGGCGCAAACCGCGGCGCGAACGGAGGCGAAACCGCCGCCCGCCGAACGAACAGAAGCCGCCCCGTCCGCCGCCCCGGACCAGGCCGACGAACCGGAGGCGGGGCCGTCCCGGGAGGTCGCCGCTCGTGAGGCGCAGGAGGGGAGTGAGCGCGAGAGAGCCGCGGAGCGGATCGAGCGCAAAGAGGTGGAGTTCCGGCGGGCCGAGGAGATCGTGGGTCCCACCGGGTTCGTCAACACCGATGGCGTCTCGCTCGCCGAGGCCCGCGGCGAGAAGGTCGTCTTGCTCGAGTTCTGGACCTACAGTTGCTACAACTGCCAGAACGTTCAGCCCCACATGAACGCCTGGCACGAGAGGTACGCCGGCGACGGTCTGCTGGTCGTCGGCGTCCATACCCCGGAGTTCGAGTTCGAGAAAGAGTACGCCAACGTCGAGGTGGCGGTCAGGGAGGCGGGCATCGAGTATCCGGTCGTCCTCGACAACGACCAGGCCACCTGGGACGCCTACGACAACCGCTACTGGCCCGCCGTCTACCTCATAGACGCCGACGGCTTCGTCCGCTACGAGCACTTCGGCGAGGGTGCCTACGAACAGACCGGGGAGAAGATCGAGGAGCTCCTGGCGGAGAGGGATCGGACCTGAATCGAACGCAGCGGGGGTCCTCGCATGCCTCAGACCCAACGGCGGGGCGTGCGGGTGGCGGGTGAGGTCTCCGAAGCGATGGTCCCTGTGCTGACGAACCCTTCCGAACTCCAGCGCGTGCTCCGAATTCTGGACGCTGGAGGGGCGTCGGAGGCCGTTCCCTTCGGCGGGCGGTGATCCGGGCTCCGCCCGGCGAGCGTATCTCACGAGGAAGAGTTAACATCGTGTTCATCCTTTGTTCACAAGTTGCCTGTAATATCAGGGGCGCGTGAAAATGAGAGAACGGGGGTTCTCCGGAGCTATGGGTTCTAAATGGAAAGCAGTAACCGCGGGGGCTGCCGGGGCCGTGTTGTCGTTTGGCCTCGCGGAGTTGATCCACGGGCTGTACGCGGGCGTGCCCTCGGTCTTCGTCGCGCTCTCGCAGCGCGTCATTGAGCTGACGCCAGGCGGGTTCGCCACCCGAGCCATAGAGACCCTGGGCCAGGCCGACATACCGGTCTTGATCTCGACGATGGTCATAGGCGCCCTGGTGGTCGCCGGCCTCCTCGCGATCCTGAGCCTGCGCTCCCCGATAGCCGCTCTCGCCGGCGTTGTCGTCCTGGCCGCGATCGCGGTCGCCGCCGCCTTCACCGAGCCGCTGGTCGCCCCTGTCCCGACCGTCGTCGTCATCGTGGGCTGTCTGGCCGCCGGCGTCGCCGCCGCCGAGTTCCTGTTGCGCTCCTCCGGCCTGCGGGCGACGGCAGCCGCACCGGTAGGGGATGGCACGCCGCCTCCCCCGACGATGGACGTGAGGAGCAGGGAGGCGCACGCGGCCGGCGGCATCGCGGTTCCCCGCCGGAACTTCCTCCTCCTCAGCGGTGGCGCCGCGGTGATGGGACTCGCCGCGGCGGGCGTGGGGCGGGCGTTGTCTGGCGGCGGCGGACAGGTAGCGTCCGCGCCCGTGAAGCTGCCCCAGGGTAGCGGCGGGGCCGCGGGCGTGACGCACCGGACTTTGCCGCCACCGCCCGCCGCCGCCTCCATAGAGGTGAAAGGTATGCCGCCCCTGATCACGCCCACCGAAGACTTCTACCTGATAGACACCGCCCTCACCGCCCCCCGCCTGGACGCAAACACCTGGAAGCTCTCCGTGGGGGGCGCGGTGCAAAACCCGTTCGAGATCTCCTACAACGACCTCCTCAGCATGTCCACCCGCGAGTCGGACATAACGCTCTCTTGCGTCTCCAACGAGGTGGGCGGCGGCCTGGTCTCCAACGGCCGCTGGACCGGCGTCTTGCTCTCCGACGTGTTGAAGGAGGCCGGCGTCAGCCCGGGCGACGTGGGCCGGGGATCGCCGGCCGAGCAGCTCGTCGGCCGCAGCGCGGACGGCTGGACCTCTGGCTTCAAAACGGAGTTAGCCCTCGACGGCCGGGAGGCCCTGGTCGCCTTCGGCCTGAACGGCAACGAGCTTCCCCCCAACCACGGCTACCCGGTGAGGCTCGTCGTGCCGGGCCTGTATGGCTACGTCTCGGCGACGAAGTGGCTCACCGAGCTAGAGCTCACCGACTGGGACTTCGACGCGTACTGGATCCAACGCACCTGGACCAAGGAAGGCCCTGTCAAGACCCAGTCCCGCATCGACACCGTCAAAGACGACGACCAGCTCGAAAGGGGCACGGTCCCCATCGGTGGCGTCGCCTGGGCCCCCCACCGCGGCATAAGCCGCGTCGAGGTCTCCACCGACGACGGCGAGACCTGGAACGAAGCCCGCCTCGCCGCCCAACTCGACGAGGACACCTGGCGCCACTACGTCTACGACTGGGACGCCAACTCCGCCGGAGAGTACACCCTACAGGTCCGCGCCACCGACGGCGAGGGCGAGACCCAAACCGCCGAAGTGACGCCCCCGCACCCTTCCGGCGCCACGGGCTACCATACCGTCAAAGCGACCGTCGCGTGACCCCGAGGCCCCGAAAAGCTGCACGCACGTTACCCTGCACCGGAGCTTCAGATTCAGGCTTCCAGCGTCCTTGCCCCCGATGGGCGCCGGGAGAGGGCACAACCGTAACCAAAGTGTTTCGCTTACGTAACGAAACCGTAATATGATGGCAAGGATTGCGTAACACGGTAAGGGTATAGTGGTGGTCAACCGAGCCCCGACCGGTGGGACGTTTCCCCCCTCCAGATCCCATCGGTCGGGTCGGTATTTCACAGGAGATCCCTTGCTCTATTCTTTCTTCCCAAGGCTATTCGGACCTATGGCGGGCGCTTGAGGGTCGAGGTTCCGCACCGCCTGGATCTCTCGCCGGCCGAGGCGCGTGAGTTGCAGGGCGAGCTCGCGCTGCGGGTGGTAGAAGGGCCCCCGCTGGACCTTTCAAAGGTGCGCCACGTGGCCGGGGCGGACGTCTCGACGCAGGGTGAAGAGGGCTACGCGACCGTCGTCGTCCTCTCCTTCCCGGCGCTGGAGGTCGTGGAAGTCAAAGGGCACCAGGCGGAGTTGCGGTTCCCATACGTGCCGGGGCTGCTGGCCTTCCGGGAGTTGCCGCCGGTGATCGGGGCGCTAGAGAAGATCGAGACGACCGTGGACGCGTTGATACTGGACGCCCAGGGACGCGCCCACCCGCGTGGTATGGGGCTGGCGTCGCACCTCGGGTTGTTCCTGGAGGCGCCGACCGTCGGGTGCGCCAAGAGCCGGCTCGTCGGCCGCCACGAGGAGCCGGGGCGGGAGAAAGGAAGCGTCGCAGACCTCGTCAACCGCGGCGAGGTCATCGGGAAAGTCGTGCGCACCCGCGACGGCGTCTCGCCCGTGTACGTCTCCGTCGGGGACAAGGTGGACCTCGCAAGCGCCGTCGCGCTCGTGCTCGCCTGCTGCACGCGGTACCGGCTCCCCGAGACGACGCGACAGGCCCACAACGCCGCCAACCGGCTGCGGCTCGGAGGAGAGCCGGGCACGCTGTTCTAGGGGCGTCCCTCGCTAGCGCCGGGGACCGGTTGGTCCTACTTCACGTGGCAAGATTCGTGGGGACTTTGGTATTTTTTTCGGGCGTCCCCGACAGAGGCCCCCGGGGCTGGAAGGGGGAAGGAAAACATGGCAAGAAAGGGTAGGCTATCGTTGCTGCGCGCGTGGGCACTCTTCGCCGCCACGGCTGTCCTTGTGGCGGTAGGTTGCGACGGTGGGGAGACCATCGGCGGCGGGCAGGGGGGCGGCGGAGGAGGTGAAGGTGATGACACCTTCACCTTCGGGCGCGCGGGGGACTCGATCTCGCTCGACCCCATAAACGCCACCGACGGCGAGTCGCTAATCGTTGCCCGCCAGGTGTTCGACGGGCTCCTGGACTTCGCCCCCGAGTCCACCGACGTCGTGCCGGCTCTGGCCGCCGAGGTGCCCACACCCGAGGAGGGCGGCCTCGTCTACACCTTCGACCTGCGCGAGGGTGTGAAATTCCACGACGGGACGCCGTTCAACGCCGATGCGGTCGTGTTCAACTTCGACCGCTGGAAGAACACGAACAATGAGTTTCACGTCGGCGGCGGCGGAAACAGCTCGGACTTCGCCTACTACTCGGTGATGTTCGGCGGCTTCGACGACGATTCGGTGATAGAGAGCGTCGAGGCGGTGGACGAGTACACCGTGCGCTTCAGGCTCAAGGAGCCGCAGGGGCCGTTCCTGAGGAACATCGCCATGAGCCCGTTCGGGATCGCCTCCCCGCAGGCGATCCAGGAAGACGCCGAGAACTTCTGGCAGAACCCGGTCGGGACGGGTGCGTTCAGGTTCGAGTCGTGGGACAAGGGCTCCGAGGTCCGGCTCTCGGCGAACGAGGATTGGTGGGGCTCCGACGTCTCGCCCGAGGAGGGCGGTGGCGGGCCGAACGTGGACTCCGTCGTGTTCCGCTCCATCCCGGACAATACGGCGCGCGTCGCGGCGCTCTCGGGGAACCAGCTCTCCGGGGCGGACGGCCTCACCCCCGACGATGTGCCGACCGTCGAGGAGAACGAGAACCTCAAGATCGACGAGCGACCCCCGCTTACTATCGGCTACCTCGCGATGAACACCCAGAAGGAGCCTTTCGATGATCCGCTGGTCAGGCAGGCCGTCACGCACGCGATCAACGTGCCGGCGATCATAGACGCCTTCTACGGCGAGCAGGGCGACATCGCCTCGGCCGCCATGCCCCCGACCGTGCCGTACTTCAACGACCAGCTAGAGCCATATCCCTACGACCCGGATCGGGCGCGGCAGCTCTTGGAGGAGGCTGGGATGCCAGACGGGTTCGAGACCGACCTGTGGTACCTGTCGGTGCCGAGGCCGTACATGCCGAACGGGCGCGGGATCGCGCAGGCCATGCAGCAGGATCTCGCGGAGGTCGGCATAAACGTCGAGCTGGTGACGCGCGAGTTCGGGACTTACCTGGAGGAGACGGGGCGGGGCGAGCACTCGATCGCCCAGCTCGGATGGACCGGAGACAACGGCGACCCGGACAACTTCCTGAACGAGCTGCTATCTAGCGCCGCCGCGACCGAGGAGAACGCCCAGAACATCGCCTTCTACAGGAACCCGGAGGTCGACGAGCTGCTCAACACGGGCCAGACGAGCATAGACGACGCCGAGCGCGAGAGGGTGTACCTCCGGGCGCAGGAGATTATCTACGAGGACGCCCCGTGGCTCCCCATCGCCTACACCACGCCGCCCGTCGGTCTGCAGCGGCAGGTCGAGGGCTACCAGCCCAGCCCGACCGGCGGCGAGGCATTCAACACGATCGAGCTCACCGGCGGCTCGTACGTAGAGAGTAGAACGGAAGCGGGCGGGGGCGGAAGGAGCTCCGCTCCCGCGCTTCTTCGAGGAGGTTCGTAGGCCCTGACGACGTACGTCGGCCGGAGGGTCTTGCAGCTGATCGCGGTCCTCATCGGGGTCTCGATAGTGGTGTTCATGATGGTGCGCCTGATTCTCGGCGATCCGGCGCAGATACTGCTCGGGCAGGCGGCGACGCAGGAGTGTGTAGCCGAGGTGCGCACGCAGCTTGGGCTCGACAAGGACCCCGTTACCCAGTACGCTCTCTTCGTGTGCGGCGCGGTGTCGGGAGACCTGGGCGACTCCATCATCGCGCCGCGACTACGCGATGATACAGGGCGGGTCCTCTACGGCGTCGCCTTCTTCGTGCTCGTCAACCTCGCCGTGGACGTGCTCTACGCCGTTCTGGACCCCAGGGTCAGGTACTGACGTGGCCCCGAGGCGAACGTAAACAACGTCGCGGTCTCCGGCGGGGTCGAGGCGCGCGGCCGCTGCAGCGACTTCCGGCGGGTGTTCCTCGGCAACCGGCTCGCGCTCTTCGGGGTGGTGGTGCTTCTGGGGCTGTTCGTACTCGCCGGCGTCTTCGCGCCGCTCCTCGCGCCCTACGACCCCGTCCGCGACCAGAGCCTCACCGAGAAGTTCGCGCCGCCTTCCGCCGCGCACATCCTGGGGCAGGACGAGCTGGGGCGGGACATACTCTCGCGTCTCATCTACGGCGCGAGGATCTCGCTGACCGCCGGGCTCGCGGCGGTGGGTGGCCTTCGCGACGGTCTTCGGGATCCTGATCAGGCTCGTAGCGGGCTACGCTGGGGGGTGAACGGACTCGCTGCTCATGCGTCTGATGGACGTTATCCTGCGTTCCCGAGTGTGCTGCTGCGATCGTGATCGTGACTATCCTTGGCCAGGGCCTCGCGAACGCGATGCTAGCGGTCGGTGTCGTGAACGTGCCGCAGATAGCGCGGGTGGTGCGCTCGTCGGTCATAAGCGTGCGCGACTACGTGGAGGCGGAGCGGGTCCTGGGCGCCTCGAACACGCGCATCATCTCCTCGGCGATATTGCCGAACTCTCTTGCGCCCCTGATCGTGCAATGTACCCTCACCTTAGCGACGGCGATCCTGGACGTGGCGGCGCTCTCGTTCCTGGGCCTCGGAGCCCGCGCCCCCTCGCCAGAGTGGGGTGCCATGCTCATGGACGCCTTCCGCTCGGGCTTCGGGGTCTTCATCGAGGGCCAGCACGCGATCATCTTCCCTGGCATCGCCATCGCGCTCGCGGTCCTCTCGGTGAACTTCATCGGTGACGCCCTGCGCGACGCCCTCGGCCCGCGCCGCAGACGCTAGGCGGACGCTGGGCTCGGGCTAATGGTCTTCGTCAGTGAAGCGCATTACTGAAAAGTGTCAAGATCGGGTAACGTAGCAGCGTACGCGGAGATAAGGGAGGGATCCTCCCGGGGAGTGATGATATGGAAGGGATATTCTCGTTCGCTTTGCTGTTCCTCTTGGTCCTCGTGATCGTGGTCGTGGGCGCGGCCATCTACTACGCCCGGCGCCGGCGGCGGGGCGAGGAGGTCCCCTCGGAGCGCCCGACGACGCCCTCGGAGCGTCCTTCGGGCTCCGGCAGGCCCACCCCCGAAAGCACAGAGGCCGCAGCGCCGCCTACCGCAACGCACGAGTACTTCAAGGCTGTGCGCTTGGAGGCGGGCGAGGAGATGAAGATGCGCCTCTACTCGCTCGATGAGTACGAGGGGGAGCTGGGCGGCGACGCCCGCTGCGCCCGTGAGAGGCACTTCGTCGCCGCCCTGAGGGCTTACCGGCCGGTCGAGGACGATTGGTTCGACTACCCTCCGGAGAGGGCGGCGGACGTGCTAGAGCTCACCCCGGAGGAGTACGAGGTGGATCGAGAGCGCGGCGCGCTCCTCCTCAAGCGGCTCCCGCGCGGCCTGCCGGAGTCGGCCAGGGACGTGTTGTGAGCCGCTCTTCGCCCGGCGGGTGGACTCTCTAGGCCTGTGTTTCCTGCTCCTGAGCCTGCCGCTCCAGTTCCTGCTGGCGGTCCAGCATAGGCCTCTCCTCGGGGAGCTGGACGTCGTTGACCGTTATGTTCACCTCGGTGACCCTCAAACCGGTCAAGTTCTCCACCCGGTTTATGACGTTGCGGCGCACGGCGTCCGTAGTCCGCGGGATCGGGGTACCGTACTCGATCGCCAAAGTGAGGTCTACGGCGGCCTCTTCCTGGCCCACCTCGACGGAGACGCCGCGGGTGAGGCTCGCGCCGCCGCCGGTCGAGGTGTTCCCGGTGACGGCGCCGGTCACGCTGCCCAGAAAGCCCCCGACGGCCGCCGCCGCGCCTCCGCCCATCTGTACCTTCTCGACCTCCTGCGCCGCGATGCCGGCGATCTTGGCGACCACCGTGTCGCTTACGGTGGTGCCGCCGCGCTCGGTGCTGAGCGCATTTCTCTGCTCTCCCACTTCTTCCTCCTCCGCTCGATACCTCCAACTCGACACAGGGTGTACCCGACCGCGAACCGCCAAACATACGAATTTATGTATGTATAACCGCTGAAGAGAGGACGAGAGGTCGAAGAGGCTGGTGGCGCTGGTGGTGCACCTGGCGGAGCGCGGGCGTGGCAGCCTGGGGGACAGCCATTCTTGAGCCACTCGAACGGCCGGGAATCTAGTGGTCAGGAAGGAGATCCGCGTCGATACCCCGGATGGGTTCGTCCACCGCAGTGCCGAGGTAAACGGCGTTCGGCTGCATTACGTGATCGGGGGCCGGGGACCTGCCGTCGTCTTGCTCCACGGCTTCCCGGAGACCTGGTACGCCTGGCGCGGGGTCATGCCCGCCCTGGCCGAGGAGCACACGGTGATCGTCCCGGATCTCCGCGGCGTCGGCGAGTCTTCCCTGGAGGAGTCGGGCTACGACAAGGAGACCCTGGCCGAGGACGTCTACCGGCTGGTCCGAAGCCTTGGCTTGGAGGAGGTCTCCATGGTGGGCCACGACATGGGGGCGATGACTGCCTACGCCTACGCGCGCGAGCACCGCGAGGAGGTCG
>JADDPV010000030.1 GCA_016781705.1 Rubrobacter sp. | reverse complement strand
GAATAAAGGAGCACGTGCGGGGCGACGCCGCGTTGCACGGCATCCTCCTGAGGGCGACGATGCGGTTCATCGGGAGCGAGACCCTCCCGGAGTGCGTCGAAGCCGCGGCCAGCCTCAACGAACGGGGGCACGACGGTAAACCACATGGGCGAGAGCACCCGCGACGAGGCGATGACCCGCGAGGCCAGAGGGGAGTCCTTACGGGTGATCCGGGCCATCTCCGACGGGGGGCTGGACTCCTCCGTTCCGCTCGACCTCTCGCACGTGGGGCTCGCCGTGAGCGGCGGGCTCGGCTTGGAGAACGCGTCGGAGATCGCCGGAGCGGCCGGTGAAGCGGGGCTGGAAGTGATGGTCAGCGCGGAGGGCTCGGAGCGAACCGAAGAGGTCCTCGCGACCCGCGAGCGGCTCTGCGAGCGTCACGAAAACGTGGGGACAACCTTGCAGGCCTACCTCCGACGCACACCGGGCGACCTCGAAAGGGCGCTCGAATGCCCGGCCGCGTCCGGTTGGTCAAAGGGGCATACGAGGAGCCCGGGCGCGTCGCCCTCGCCCGGGGGCTCGGACTGGGCGCCGCGTACCGGAGCCTGACCGAAACGCTCCTCGCGAGCGGGCACGCTTGCTCGATCTTCACCCACGCACCCGAACTGTTGGATCACGCTCACGCCTTCCTGCGGGAATAGCTTCGACCGCACTCCCGTCGAGTTCGAGACACTCCGCAGCGTGTGCTCCGAGCGCCTGCGAAAGATGTGCGACCTTGGATATCGGACCCGGACGTACCTGCCCTACATTCGGGTCCGATACCTGTGCCACCGGCTCGCCGAGCATCCGCCCAACCTGTACCGCGCCCTGGCCGACGCCGTCGGGCTCTCGGGGTGACGAGCTCTCGGGCGCAAGCCCCCCACCCGGCCTGTACACTGGACACTCGGAAGACTTACGAAGAACGGAAAGAGGAACAGCGATGATCAAAGAATCCGTTATCAAGGACCCCGGCCTGGCGCCCGAGGGGCACAGGAAGATCGAGTGGGCCGCCCAGCACTGCCCGGTGCTGAACACCATCGCCAGAGAGAGGCTCTCCGATGGCTCGTTGCGCGGGCGCAAGATCGCCGTCACCGTCCACCTGGAGGCCAAGACGGCCTACCTGGCGGTGCTGCTCAAGGAGGCCGGAGCGGATGTGACCGTGACGGGGAGCAACCCTCTCTCGACGCAGGATGCGATCTGCGCGGCGCTCGTCGAGCGGGACGTCCGCGTCTTCGCCACCCACGACCCGAGCGAGGAGGACTTCGAGCGGTACATACACATGGCGATAGAGACGGAGCCCGACTTGCTCGTGGACGACGGGGCGGAACTGGCCGGCCGGCTCATCGCCGACCACCCGGACCTCGTGGATAGGGTCCAGGGTGCCACCGAGACCACGACGACGGGCATCCTCAAGCTCAACGCTATGACCGGCGAGGGCGTCTTGCCGTTCCCCGTGATAGGCGTCAACGACGCGAAGATGAAGCACCTCTTCGACAACCGCTACGGCACCGGCCACTCCTCGATAGTCAGCCTGCTCGCCAACACCAACCTTTTCCTGTCGGGCAAGCGCGTGGTGGTGATGGGCTTCGGCTGGGTCAGCCGTGGCCTTGCCAAGTACGCCGCGGGCTTCGGGGGGCGCGTGATCGTCTGCGAGCCCGACCCGGTGAAGCTCCTCGAGGCCCACGCCGAGGGCTTCGAGGTGATGAACTCGCTCGAGGCCGCCGAGGTCGGCGACTTCTTTCTCACTGGCACCGGAAACATCCGCGTCCTGCGGGGCGAGCATCTGGAGAGGATGAAGGATGGGGCGGTGCTGGCGAACGCCGGGCACTACGACCACGAGTTCGACATGGGCGCGCTGCGGGAGATGGCCGTCGCCGAGCGTGAGGTCAGGCAGAACGTCACCGAGTACGAGATGCCCGACGGCCGGCGGCTGCACGTCATAGCGAGGGGCAGGCTCCTCAACTCCGGGGCGGGGGATGGGCACCCGGTCGAAATCATGGACCTCACTTTCGCGCTGCACGCCCTGGGTATCCACCACCTCGCGAGCCACGCCGAAGACTTCGAGCCCGGCATCCAGCCCATCCCGGCGGAGATAGACGAGGAGGTCGCGCGCATCAAGCTCGCCACGATGGGCGTCGAGCCCGAGGAGCTCACGGAAGAGCAGATCAGCTACCAGCAGAGCTGGCGGTAAGAGCTGACCATCCCGTCCGCAACCTGCGGATGGCGGAGGGGCGATTTTTGGAGGGAATGGTGCGGGAAGGTGAAGCGGTTCGCAAACGCGCATCGGCGGCGAGCCAGGACCTGGACGCAGACCAGCCGAAATGCCGACCGGCCCAGAGGCTAAACCGCTGATGCCCAGAAAGCTCCTCATCCGCTACACGAGCTTCCGCACCTGTCCCAACTGTGACGGGCGCGGCGACGACGGGGCCTCCTGGCGGCCGTTCCCCTGCAAGCGGTGCGAGGGGAGGGGCAGGCTCGTCACGGGCGTGGAGGTCGAGGACTCTGAGCGCGGCGTGCTGCCCCGGAGCGCCTACGACTTCAACGCGGGGGGCGAGGTGTTTCTGCTGGACTTCGACGAGGACGAGGAGCTGGAGGTTATTCGTCCCGAGGCCCTTTGGGATTGACGTGGCCATCAGGACGAGGCCGCGGACGAAAGCGGCGGCTACGCCCACGCCGAAGACGTCCCAGGCGGCATAGCCGGGGTAGGAGACGGAGGTCTGCCGGCGCCGGACCGCTCGGCGTAGCTGGTGGGAGCTTCGAGGCCCGCCCAGCCGCGCGCGGCCGGGAGGAGAGCCCACTCGGCGGCCGTCGCGCCGACGGTCACGGCGACCGCCGACAGGACGCCTCACCAGCCACCGCGGAAGACCAGGATCGTCGCGAGCGCCAAGTAGACGAGGAGGCGGGTGATCAGGATAACCCCCTCTCGCCCGCTCCCCGCGTACACGCTGCGAAAAGCGAACACCTGGGAGCCGGCCCCGAAGAGCGCCGCGGCGAAGGCGCACCCCGCCGTCAGCGCCACGAGCGAACTCATCTCCCTCCTCTCCACACGCGCATTATATTATCCGCCGCATGAACTCCCGAGAGACCGCGAACGTCGACGAGCCGCGTACCGTCTCATACGGTGACGTCGAGGCCGCCGCCGCGCGCCTCGCGAACCGCGCGCACCGGACGCCGGTCTTCACCTCACGCGCCTTCGACGAGCGCGCCGGCGGCCAGGTCTTCTTCAAGTGCGAGAACCTCCAGCGCACCGGCTCGTTCAAGTTCCGCGGCGCCTTCAACGCGCTCTTGCAACTCCCGGAAGAGCAGCAGAGGCGCGGCGTCGTCACGTACTCGTCCGGTAACCACGCGCAGGCCGTGGCCCTGGCCGGGAAGCTTCTCGGCGTCCCGGCGACCGTCGTCATGCCCGAAGACGCGCCGCGGGTGAAGCTCGCCGCAACGCGTGCCTACGGCGCGGAAGTCGTCCTCTACGACCGTGCGAAGGAGGAACGCGAGGAGATCGGAGCGAAGCTCAAGCGGGAGCGCGGGCTCGCCCTGGTCCCGCCGTACGACAACCCCCACGTCGTCGCCGGGCAGGGCACGTCCGCGAAAGAGCTGTTAGAGGAGACGGGCGCCCTGGACCTGCTGCTCGTCCCCTGCGGGGGCGGCGGACTGCTCTCCGGGTGCGCCATCGCCGCCCGCGTCCTCTCGCCGGGCTGCAGGATCGTCGGGGTCGAGCCGGAGAACGCGGACGACGCAGCTCGCTCCTTCCAAACCGGGGTCCTCCAGACCGTCGAGAACCCAGATACCATCGCCGACGGGGTCCGCACGCCGTCCCTGGGACGGGTGACCTTCCCTCTCGTGCTGCGCCACGTCGATGACATCGTGACCGTCTCCGAAGAAGCCATCCTCCGCGCCACGCGCCTCCTCTGGGAGCGGACGAAGCTCGTCGTCGAGCCGACGGGGGCTCTGGCCGCCGCGGCCCTCCTCGAAGGCGCGGTCGCCCTCGAACCCGGCGGCCGCATCGGCGTAGTCCTCAGCGGCGGGAACATGGACCTCGGGCGGCTGTGCGCCTTGTTCTAGCTCTCGCCCACCAGCGGCCAGCTTTCGGCCTCTGCCCGTATTCCTCGCCGGGAGGCGTCATCCTTCTCCCGTGACGCGACGACCTTATCGGCTTCTCGAGAAAGCCCGCCGCCACTACCACAACCGCCCTCGCTGCTGGCTGACAGCTGAAAGCTGACCACTCTAATCAAAGCGCCGCGAGGACGGAGGCCACGTCCAGACGGTGCTTGAAGGGGACGACGGCTCCGCCCGTCGCCTCGCGTAGGGCTTCGGGCGAGGGGCCTAGAGATTCGGGGGCGGCGACGAGCACGCGGTGGCCGCGTTTGGCCGCCTCGCGAACGAGGGCGACGCGCTCCTGGAGGCGTCGCTCGCTCCAGAAGCCCAGGATCTCTAAATGCGCCTCCTCGCCGGTCGAGGTATTCACGAGCGCGAAGTCCGGGACAAGCGCCGCCCGCAGCGGCGGGAGCGGCAGCACGCCGGGTCCTTCCCCGAGCTCCCAGTCGCCGGTGTCCTTCGCCCGCGCCCATGCTCTGGCGAAGGCCTCCCGCGCGTCACCCTCGCCGCCGCCGGCGTCGGCGGGACCGCTGTGGTGGCTCTTCAGGCCGCACGTCTCCGAGTCCAGTTCCAGGACGGCGTCGCGGTCCTTCCAGGAGATTTCGGCGCGCAGGCGCCAGGGGGCGGTGAGCAGCAGCCCGGGGAGGAAGCGGGCGAGCCGCAGGCCGTATTTGCGGGTGCTGGCGAACAGGGAGAGTGGGCCGTCGAGGCGTAGACGATGACCGCCGCCGCCGTCGAGGGTTTCGAGCGCGTAGATCAGGCCGAGCGCCTTTACGTAGCGGAACACGAGCCGCGCGTCCGCCCCCCGTCCGAGGTCCACCGTCAACCCCTTTGCCCCGTAGAGCACGCCCTGCGCCTGCGCGACGTTGTAGCGGTCCACGAGCCACCCGGGCGAAGTATCCTCGAATCCCTCCAGGACCTGCGCGCCCCGCCGGTCGGCGTACATGAGGTCCGCGACGTCCTCGACGCCGGTCTCCTGGGCCACCCGGGCGAGCACGTCCTCACGGGTGGTCTCCTCGAGCAGGCTCCCTCCGGCGGCCGGGAGCTCCGGCAGGGCGGCGGCGAGCTCGAAGACGCGGGTGCGCAGGGTGTACGGGTCGGCCTCCGTCGGAGGCGCCCACGTCGTCCTCTCCTCCAGGAGCTTCGCGAGG
The DNA here is from genome assembly GCA_016781705.1 of Rubrobacter sp. Taxonomy (GTDB): domain Bacteria; phylum Actinomycetota; class Rubrobacteria; order Rubrobacterales; family Rubrobacteraceae; genus Rubrobacter_F. The sequence continues at coordinate 4,833 of JADDPV010000030.1, read as the reverse complement.
GCGCGCACTATCTTGAAGCCCCGCCGCGCGTCGAGGCGCGGGCCGAGCTCCTCCTCCAGTAGCGCGAGGTGCTCTTCCAGGCGCGCCTTCGGCTTGCCCTCGTGTGTGACGTACAGGTCCACCAGCCTCTCGGCGACCTCCCGCGCGCGCCCGTTCTCCGGGGAGAGCCGGTGCGGTACGATCTCGCCCCGCGAGAAGCGGGCGATTACGTGCTCGGCGCGTAGCATTAGGTGAAGACCTCCTGGCGGCGGCGGCGCTCGGAGGCGGCCTCCTCGCCCGTGCCACCGGTGACGAGCTCGTAGAGGACGGCCCGCTTGCCCTCCCGGGGGCGCAGGATCCTCCCGAGGCGTTGGACGTATTCGCGGCGGGAGGCGCTGCCGGCCAGGATCACGGCGACGTTCGCCTCCGGCACGTCCACGCCTTCGTTGAGGACGTCCGAGGCGATGATGGCCCGGTAGCGCCCCTCCCGGAAGCGGTCCAGGATCTCCTTCCTCTCCCGCGCCGGCGTCTCGTAGGTAACGCCGGGTACCAGGAACCGCCTCGAGAGCGCGTACACCTCCTCGACGCTCTTGGTGAAAACGATGGTCCGCTCCCCCCAGTGCCTCTTGAGGAGGTTCTCCAGCGTCGCGCCCTTGCGCTCGGCGTTCTCCCGGATCTCGCGCCGCCTGCGCGCCGCCAGCAGCGCCTCGCGCCCCCCCGAGTGGCTCGTCGAGGCTACCATCACGAACCGCTGCCAGTCCTCCGGTGAACGCACGCTCAGGCGGTGTTTCTCCAGGAAGTCCCGGTACACCGCCGTCGCCACCTCGTACTCGACCCTCTCGACCGCCGTCAGCTCCACGGGGATGCGCACCGTCTCGTAGGGCGCGAGGTACGTACCGGCGAGGTCTTCAGGCGAGCGCCGGTACACCACGCGTCCTACCAGTCGCGGCAGCAGCTCGTGCCCACCGTCGGGGCGTTCGGGGGTGGCGGTGAGGCCTAAAGAGTAGGGGGCGAGGAGCATCTCCGGGATCACGGCGTACTTCGGAGAAGGCAGGTGGTGGACCTCGTCGTAGACCACGAGCGCGAAGCGATCCCCGTACCGCTCCATGTGGATGTAAGCCGAGTCGTAGGTCGTCACCGTGATCGGCGCGACCTCGTGATAGCCACCCCCCAGGAGCCCGATCCCGACCTGCCCGCCGAAGGAGTCCGACAGGACCGAGTACCACTGCTTGAGCAAGGCAAGGGTCGGCACCACTATGAGCGTGCTGCGTCCTATCTTCTCCATCGCCCGAACCGCCACCGCCGTCTTCCCCGCCCCGGTCGGCAGGACGACGACGCCGCGCAGCCCCTCCCTGCGCCAGGCGTTCAGGGCCTCCCTCTGGTACGGCCTGGGCTCCATCGCGACCCGCGACTCTAGGCGCAACCGCTCGAAGCGGGCGGCGAGGTCATGGTGCGGCGCGTCCGAGTCGCGCAGCTCGAGGACCGCAGTGCGGTAGGCTCCGGCGGGGGCACGCCACTGCCGCGTGCGGCCATCCCAGGCGAAAGGCCCTGGGAGACGTGAATCCACAGGGGCGTCCACCACGAGGGTGCCGGACTCGTAGCGTAGCTCGATCATTCCTAATAAAGGATAACCGAGATGCGGGTTTCCCTCACCAGTAAACTAGAAGGCGACCCGAGAAAGCAACCAGGGATCTTGTCAGGTCACGGTGCGGGTCGCTACCATGACGAGCGTGGATGCTGGAGGCGGAGAGTTGCCCTCGTGGGGGACGCCAGACCCCCGGAGTCGTCCGCGCCTGCCGTACCGTCCGTCGCCCGACCGGTTGCACTCCTCCTTCGTCCAAGATCTGCTGAGCTACCTCGGGGCCGTTAGGTTTGAGGTAATGTCGAGGCTACTCGGCGTGAACGAGCGAGGAAGGGAGGTCCTGACGTTCGTCGAGGGCGAGGTCTTGCACGATTATGACGTGTACTCGCCCTCGGATGCGCGGATGGCGGACGCCGCCCTGATACGGCGCTGCCACGCTGCAACGGTGGGATCCCCTCTCGCCGGCGGTGTAGAATTCGTTTGCCACAACGAGCTTGGCCCCATGATACGGTGTTCGTTGGCGACCAACCGGTTGCATCTGTGGACTGGGATGACGTGGCGCCCGGCTCGCGCTTATTCTATCTCGTGAACGCCATCTGGTGCTTCGCCGACGTCGGTGAGCCTGGCGGCGTAAGCGTGCAGACACGCCGCGTCCGGCTGATGTGCGAGGCCTACGGTCGAAGCGATACAGGGTCCATCGCAGACGGGATCTAGGCCGACGTGCGCAGAGCGCTCGCGAACCACGAGCGGGCAGGACGCCGTGATTCGGCCCGCATCCTCGGGGGACGGTGGGCTGGATGGACGCATACGCCGAAGAGCTCAGGGCCCTGACTTGAGGAGAGCATTGCGAAGCCGCGTACCGGAGAGAGCACCCGCCCACGCCGCGCTCTGTCTGTGGCTCGTAGCCTCCCTCCTCGCGCTGGTCGTGGCCGGCTGCGGCTCGGAGCCCGAGAATGTCGAACGGCCAGACGGCGGGCCGGCCGGCGGGAAACCGACGCACGCAGTACCCGAGACGACGGAGGAGGCCACGGTGGAGCAACGCATGAGCGTGCGGGAGGCGGTGGGGCAGATGTTCATAGTCTCGCTGAGCGGTACGGAGCCGGACTATCATATAGAGAAGATGGTCCGGGAACAGAACGTCAGCGGTGTCATCCTGTTCGGGTACAACATGCAAAGCGAGGAGCAAACGCGAAGCCTAATCTCCCGCTTGCAGGAGCTCTCGGTGCAGACGGTGCCCGCCATCCCTCTCTTCGTCGCGGTGGACCACGAGGGCGGGCAGGTCGAACATGCCCCCTGGGTTTCGCCGCGTCCGTCGGCGGCGGAGGTCGGGGCACGCGGCGACCCCGAAGAGGCGCACCGTATCTCCGAGGGCGTCGGGCGCGAGCTGCGGCGGGCGGGCGTGAACACGGACCTCGCCCCCGTGGTGGACACGGGCGCCGGCTCTGCGATCGGGAGCCGATCCTACGGAAACGACCCGGCTCTCGTCGCCGCCATGGGCGCGGCGGCGATAGAGGGCTTCGAGAGCGCGGGCGTGGTCTCGGCAGTGAAGCACTTCCCGAACCACGGCCCGGCCCTCGCGGACTCGCACGTTGGCAGGCCCGTCGTGGAGCACGACCGGGCTACGGTCGAGGGCGTGGACCTGCCTCCGTTCCTGGCGGCCGTCGAGGCGGGCGTGCCGATGGTGATGGTCGGCCATCTCGTCTACCCGGCTATAGACCCTGACCGTCCCGCGAGCCTCTCGCCGGCGGCGGTGGGGCTCTTGCGCGAGGAGCTGGGCTTCGATGGGGTCGTCGTCACTGACGACCTGGGGATGGAGGGGGCGAGGCGCGGGGGGACGGTGGCGGAGGCCGCCGTGGAGGCGGTGCGGGCCGGGGCGGACCTGCTCGTCGTATCGGGCTTACCCGAGGAGCAGGCCGCGGCCTACGGGGCCGTCGTGGCGGCCGTGGAGTCTGGAGACATACCGCGCGAGCGTATAGACGACTCGGTAAAACGCATCATGAACGTCAAAGAGCGTTATCCGCTCTACGTGCGAGATGCCAGCTTAGGATAGAATGCCCGCGAACAGTCAGGGGTAGGGCGGATCCGTTGGGGAACGGCTCGCGCGGGGTCCGGTCATTATGGGTCTCCCCGAAGGAGGAGGTTTTGGGTGGCCGAGGTCACCTTGGAGGATGTCAGCAAGATCTACGGCGAGGACGTGGTCGCCGTCCGGGACATGAACCTGGACATAACCGATGGCGAGTTCATCGTCTTCGTGGGGCCTAGTGGCTGCGGCAAGTCCACAGTGCTGCGCATGATCGCGGGCCTCGAAGACATAACGAGCGGCGAGGTGTTCATCGGGGACAACGTGGTAAACGACCTGCCGCCGCGCGAGCGCGACATCGCGATGGTCTTCCAGAACTACGCGTTGTACCCGCACATGAACGTGCGCGAGAACTTGGGCTTCGCCCTCAAGCTCAGGAAGATGGATAAGGACGAGATCGACCGCCGCGTGAATGAAGCGGCCCGTATCCTCTCCATCGAAGGCTTCCTGGATAGGAAGCCTAAAGCACTTTCGGGCGGTCAACGGCAGCGTGTGGCTTTAGGGCGGGCGATAGTCCGGGAGCCTAAGGCGTTCCTGATGGACGAGCCGCTCTCGAACCTCGACGCCAAGCTTCGGGTACAGATGCGCACGGAGATCGCCAAGCTGCACAACCGCATCGGCACGACGACGATCTACGTCACCCACGACCAGACCGAGGCGATGACGATGGCCGACCGCATCGTCGTCCTGAAGGACGGCGTGGTGCAGCAGATCGCCTCGCCGCAAGCGATGTACGACCGTCCCGTAAACGTGTTCGTCGCCAGCTTCATCGGCAGCCCGGCGATGAACTTCATCCGGGCGCGCCTGGAGAGTGACAACGGCGGCTACGCGGCCGTGTTCGGCGCGTCGAGGGTACACATCGGCCGCGAGGTGGTGGGTGAGGCGGGTGAGGGACTGGGGGCCTACGCAGGAAAGGAGGTCGTGCTCGGGATACGCCCGGAGCACATCGAGGACGCGTTGGTGGCCGAGGCAGGCGAGCTCGGCGGCGCCGGGGCCTCGAACACCGTGGACGTGGAGCCGCAGGTTATAGAGAGCATGGGCTCGGAGAAGTACGTGTACTTCTCGATGCCCGGCGAGCAGACCGTAGAGCTCGACTCCATGCGGGACATGACGGCCGGCGGCGGGGGGGAGGGCTCGGCGGACAGCTCCGGCGACCTGATGGTCGCGCGCGTCTCCCCGGAGAGCGGGGCCC